>NZ_JBYUPU010000010.1:0-253015 GCF_058135425.1 Paenibacillus sp. MAH-35 | reverse complement strand
GCAGTCTTCTTGAGCTTTACAATGAACATCACCCCCAAAGGGGATAATCTTGGAGGAGCCGGATGCGATGACCCGCACGTCCGGATCTGTGAGAGGCCCATGCAATTGTGCATGGGCCTACTCGATTTGAATGATCTAGAGTGGTTAGGCTCTGTTAAAGCGTCAAAGCGAAACGAACCGAGAAATTTTGAGCTAAGAAAAGCTCCGTTTACGCAGGGCCATTTGACGTGGAACAGGCCTCGTTTGGGAAGCTTCTCTTTTAGCGCCAGCACGTGCCGCAGGTCGTTCATTGTGTGGTTCGGCCCTGTGCCCTGCTTATAGACAGGTAGGAACCGAATAAGAGTGGTTTGAAGCCCTTATTTTGTCCGATTTCCGCTTGGACAGCGTAATAAGAGCGGTTTGGAGCTTTTTAAATTGGCAAAAAGGGTACAGACCCAATCAGTTGGCTGAAATAAGGGGTGCAAACCGCCTTTATTCGCTTCGGTTTTTCGAAAAGGACTTACCGCTTGGCCGTGATGTCCGGATTGGAGGACAAGATCCCCTCGGTCGTCTCCCAAAGTGTGGGCAGAAATTGGAGTACGGCATCGGCACGGCGGATCAGGTCGCTCTTAGAGGCGATACCGAGATCGGCAATCACGGCCTCAAAGGCTGGAAGGAGCGCGTCCTGAACGGCAGGCGGAGCGTCTGCGGCCAACATTTTGTGACAGCGCGCAAAGGTTGCAACGATCCAGAACACCGCTTCGCGATGGTAACCGGAATGAATGAGTTCCCGGCTCCCGTCAATGGCAATCGGCCGGGCCGCAGCGGTGATGTCGGTGCTGAACAAGAAGGGTGTCTTCGCAGCGGAAGCCGCGGCGTCAAAGGTACGGGCGAGTTGCTCGAGGTGATAGAGGGCGCGCTTAGCCGACAGATGTGCGCAGCCAAGCAACTGAAGAAGATCCTCGTATAGATCGTCGCGTCCATATTGCTTAAGGACTTCGCGTACAGCCAGGTAGCGGCGCCGCACCGTCGGGTTGCGCAGCGCTGCAACGAGCAGCATGTGTGTGGTCACCCCGGTCGGGAACAGCCAGGAGGTGACCCGGTCGTAGATCGGCGCACAGGTATCAATATTCCGCAGCCCGTTCTCGATCTTCTGCCGGGCGTTCTCACAGCGGCGGCGCACCCAAATCTGCTCGGCATAATGGCGGGACACGCTAGTTTGAAGAATGCCCAGGTGCCCGGTGGGGTCAGCGATGATCGTATCCACGCGGAAGCTGCCCGCCAGATGATAAGACGTCAGAACTTCTTCAGCGGAGGCGAGTTGATGCCAAGAGACGTACGTAACTTCGAGCAAAACGCCGCGATACACGAATTTCCCGAGCTTAAGCGGGGGTTCAGGTTCTTCGGTAACCACTACAACATCGATGTCCGAGGTCGCTGACAACAAGGCGTCATCGGGCAATTCTATCGTCGATCCGCTGAAATAGGCTCCTTGGAATCCGGCCTCCTTGCTGGCGTGCTCCATGACCCACTCCGACGCTGCTGATCGCGCTAACCCTACTCTCACAGACTCCAGCCTCCCTCTCGCAACGGCCAATCACTTGGTCGGAATGTACCATTCCACTCGTCCCGCATCTTGCAGAGCCGAAGTGAATATCTCGAATCTGGGCTTGGAAAGGTCGATCTTGTACTTGGCCTGGTTTTCGCTTGTGCATACGTTAGCCCAAAAATCGCCGACATGCTGCCTTTGGAAGGCAAAGGCGACGTACTCCCCTTCCGGAAGCGTGAGAGCGGTCATCCCTTCGGGCACATGGGCGGAGTCCGAGACTTCAACTGCAACTAGCGGAACCGGAAATTTCCCCGATACGACCAGATAAGGGTGATCCTTTATTCGTGCCGGGAGTTCATTCATTCGGGCGTGGAGCCGGGCGAACAATTGCTTCTCGTCATCCATACTTTCTCCTTGAAATCCAACCAATGTAATTTTTCCCACCTTGCATGTTCGGGAATCTACAAATTCGCTGAAGGCAGCCATACAAAACCTCCTAACGCCGCTTTTCTTCCAATATAATCCTAATGGCATGTTGTTGTAAATACATGCAACTTGACAAAGCTCCCCAAGTGCTATATTTTGTTAGTAACAATTAGATATTATCAATTGGATACGATCGGGGTGGGAAGACGTGGACTTGCTGGACCGTGACGGGTTAACGGAGAAGCAGTTTTTGGAGCAGTATCGGGCTGGGGATTACGAGCGTCCGTCCGTGGCCGCCGACATGACGATCTTCACTGTTACGGATACGGACGAGGACAATTACCGGAAGCTGCCGGAGAAAGAGTTGAGAGTTCTGCTTATTCAGCGGGGAGGTCATCCCTTCCTTGGCAAATGGGCGCTGCCGGGCGGATTCGTGCGGCCTAACGAAACTACGGAGCAGGCGGCTAAGCGGGAGCTGAGCGAGGAGACCGGCGTGGATAACGTCTACCTGGAGCAGCTGTATACGTTTAGCGACCTCGGGCGCGATCCGCGGACATGGGTGATGAGCTGCTCTTATATGGCGCTGATCGATAGCAGCCAAGTCCAGGTCAAGGCGGGGGACGATGCGGATAATGCCGCATGGTTCCAAGTGTCCTATCGGCTTATGAGGGAGCAGAAGGAGCTGACCGAAGCCGGATATGTCCGAACGGTGCAGCATGAGCTGAAGCTGACTTCCCGGCACGGGGAGCTGACCGCTGTAGTGGAGCGCACCTCGACGAACATAGAGATGTCGCCGGCGAGTTCGTTTACCGTCATTTCCAACGACGGGCTGGCCTTCGATCATGCGAAGATTTTGGTCTATGCGATCGAACGGCTGCGTGGCAAGATTTCATACACGGATCTCGCGCTGCATCTGATGCCCAAGCTGTTCACCTTGACGGAGCTGCAGCAAGTCTACGAGGTAATCCTGGGCAAGGAGCTGCTGAAGGCTGCATTTCGCCGCAAAATCGCACACCTCGTCGAAGAGACGGATCATTATACGGAGAACGCCGGGCACCGCCCGTCGCGGTTGTACCGGAGAAATCGGGAGGGTTTTCAGTGATATACGATATAGAGAGCTTGCGGAACGCTTGGCAGGCGGGCCGGAAGTTCAAGTTTTTGTTTTTCTGGGGCCACACGCCGCCCGCCGACGGGAGCGTGAACCAAAGCTGTTTCAGCCAGTGGTGGATGTGTCCGTTCGTGGTGGAAGGGACGTCATATTCCTGCGCCGAGCAGTACATGATGGCGGAGAAAGCGCGCATGTTCGGGGATGAAGAGATGCTGGCCGCCATTCTGCAAGCCAAACATCCCAAAGAAATGAAAGCATACGGCCGCGCCGTAACAAATTTCGATAAGGACACTTGGGAGAACGGGCGATACGAGATCGTCAAGCGCGGCAACCTGGCCAAGTTCTCGCAACATCCGGAACTGGCCGCGTATTTGAAAGAATCGAACAAACGCATTTTGGTGGAAGCAAGCCCCCGCGACCGGATCTGGGGGATCGGGATGGGCCAATCGAACCCGGATGCGGATAACCCGATGAAGTGGCGGGGCCAAAACCTGCTCGGCTTTGTATTGACCGAGGTGCGGGACGAATTGATGAAGGCAGAAGGGCAAGAGAATGAGTCGGAAGGAAATCGGATTTGAGGGACGACACATATGCTCCGCTCGGCAGACAAGCCGGCGGAGTTTTGCATTTCTCCGGAATCCCGCATCCCGCAAGCGTTTTCAGCTCTTCACAAATATTGCGAGGCCCATCAAATTTTGTTTGTTGTCCCGGGCCAGAGGCGGACATTATGATGATGGCATGCGAACGGCCGTCGCAAATCCGACAAGCAAAGGGGAGACAAATGAACGCCAGAGATGAGCCGTTAATGCTGAAGCGCGTACGAAGGCGAGACAACGTACATTTGTATTTGATCATGCTGCCCGTTTTGCTTCATATTTTTATTTTCTCCTACATTCCGATGTACGGGATTATTATCGCGTTTCAAAATTATTATCCCGGTCGCCCGTTTTTGTCGTTTGACGGGAGCGTCGATTGGGTCGGGTTCAAACATTTTATCGATTTTTTTACCGGTCCTTATTTCACGCGACTGATGCGCAACACGTTTATTCTCAGCTTTTTTTACTTTATTTTCGGGTTTTGGGTGCCGATCCTGTTCGCTTTGCTGCTTAACGAGCTGCGGAACGGCCTGTTCAAAAAGTTCGTCCAGACGTCCAGCTACTTGCCGCACTTTATCTCGAACGTCGTCGTGGCGGGGATGGTGTTATCGTTTATCGACCCGGCGGGAATCGTGAATTCGTTCATTCAATGGTTTGGCGGAACGGCGATCGCGTTTAATACCGAACCCAAATACTTTGCCGCGATCTATACGATCTCGACGATCTGGAAATCGTTCGGCTGGAGCAGCATCCTGTACTTGGCCGCGATGTCGTCCATCGATCCGCATCTGTACGAAGCCGCCAAGCTGGACGGGGCGAACCGGTTCCAGCAGATAATCCGGATTACGCTTCCGTCGATCCGCCCGACCATCTTTATCCTGCTGATTTTCGCGATCGGGAGCTTGTTCTCCGCCAACACCGAATTTATAATGTTAATCTACAACCCGTCCTTATATGAAACGGCGGACGTGATCGGCACTTTTTTGTATCGTGATGGTTTGCTGGGCGGCAATTTCAGCTCGGGGGCGGCCATCGGTTTGTTTACAGGCATCCTGAATTTCACCCTGCTTTATTCTGCAAACGCTTTAAGTCGCAAGTATAGCGATTACGCCTTATGGTAAGGGGGCCGCAAACAAGATGATTCCTGCACTAGCGCGTTACCGGCAAACCGGAAATGCCATACGGCAAGGCTCGCGGGCGGTAGACGTGCTGTTTTATATCATGGCCTTGCTTGTTTGTCTGGCGACGTTGTACCCGTTCTACTTCGTCGTGATCATGTCGATCAGCTCTCCGTCGGAAGTGGCGGCTATGAACGTCTTTTGGTATCCGAAAGGATTTTTCCTCGGGTCCTACGAGCTGATTGTCGGCGATGCGAAAATGTGGCGCGCCTATTTCAACACGTTCGTGTATGTAGCATGCGGTACCGTATTGAACTGCCTGATGGCCGTGCTGGGCGCTTATCCGCTGACGGTGCGCAATCTGGCGGGACGGAAGTGGGTCGTCCGGTTTTTGCTTATCCCGATGTATTTTGGCGGAGGTCTGATTCCCGCCTATCTGCTGGTCAACAAGCTCGGCCTGTACAACACGATGGGGGCGATCATCATCCCCGGAGCCGTGAGCATTTGGAACATCATCCTCGTCCGGACTTATTTCCAGACGATCCCGGAATCGCTCAAGGAATCGGCGTTTGTCGACGGGGCTTCCCACCTGCAATTGCTTTTCAAAATAATGATACCGGTTTCAAAACCGATTATTGCCGTTATTGCGATCTATACGATCGTGGGCATCTGGAATAACTGGTTTGACGCCCTCGTTTATTTGCCGAACGAAAAGCTGCATCCGCTGCAAATGTATTTGTACCGTGTCGTCGTCCAGCAGACGGTAGATCTGAAGATGCTTTCGATGGAAGATGCGCAAACCGCCGCCAACAACATGCTGACGAACCTGCAGCTGAAATATTCGATTATCGTCTTTACGACGCTTCCGGTCTTATTTACTTATCCGTTCTTTCAGAAGTATTTCGTCAAGGGAGCCATGCTCGGCTCGTTGAAGGAGTAGGGTTCAAAAACGATAACAAGCGATGGAGGATTGCCCATGATTCCGACCAAAGGAAAATGGATCGCCATGACGGTAGCCGCTGCATTAACGATGATCCCGCTGGCCGCCTGCAACGACAAGGACGCCAATTCCGGCGAAGCCGGCAGCGGCGCAAACGCGAATGAACCGGTGAAGCTGCGCATGCTCGGGCCGTCCGGTTCGAATAAATATATTCGCTTCGAAGACCGGGAGAAGTATCCGGTGTGGAAAGAAGTGCAGAAGATGCTGGATGAAGCGAACCTGCAGCCGGAATACGAGCTCGTTCCGAACGAGCAGTACAACGTTGTGATCAAGACCAGGATGGCGTCCGGAAGCAAGCTGCCCGATATTGTAAACGTATCCGCGCTTGATAATACGACCCTGCTCAATTTGGCGAAGCAGGGCATCATCGTCGATCTGAATGAGCTGATCGACAAATACAGCACCGGCAATATCAAGAATATGTACACGAAGCTGTTTCCGTTTGCGAAAAAAACGACGACGTCCCCTGACGGCAAAATGTACTGGTTCAGCAACTTGCATATCAAGACGTATAAGGAAAAGGAGCTCGCGCCGGTTGCGCTGACGATGACGGTCCGCAAAGACTGGCTGGATAAGCTGAACCTGAAGGCGCCGACGACCGCGAAGGAGTATATGGACACGCTGAAGGCGTTCCGCGACCGGGATGCCAACGGCAACGGGCAGGCGGACGAGGTGCTCGTCTACGATCCGTCCACGTTCTCGGGAGCGATCGCCCAATGGTTCGGCCTTGGTACCGACATTACGGCTGTGGACGTCGAGAACAAAAAGGTCGTCTCCCCTTGGTACCAGCCGGGGATCAAAGAGTATTTCGCATACATTCAGCAGCTGGTGAAGGCGGGCATTCTGGATACGAGCCTGATCGGCGCGAAGGGCGAGCAGATCTTGCAAAAGGTGACGGAAAACAAAGTGGCTTCCTCGCACGAATACGGCATGATTATGTCAAGAGAGCAGCAGGCAAAAGGCAGCGAATATTTACCTCTTATGCCGCTTAAGGCGATGGACGGCATAACTCCGGCCGCTGTACTGGAACCGCCGCATCTCGTCTGGCAAAAATACGCGATCACAAAAGACGCGAAAAACCCGGAGGCGGCGATTAAGTTTTTCGATATGATCTACTCCGAGAAGTATGCCGATTTGTTGTATTGGGGCATTGAAGGAGAAACGTACAAAAAAGATACCGACGGCTCGAAGATGTATATCAACACCGGCTCGGACGAAGAAAAGGCCAAAGCCTTAAAAGTGAACGGGAGTCCGCTGTTCGGAGATACGGTCTTCCCTCGGGTGCAATTTGCCAATCTTGAATTCGAGCTGAAACAAATACCGTCGTACAAAGCGGACTACCAGTTGAAAATGTTGAAGTATAAGCCTTATTTCGTGAATATGAACCAAAATTATTTGGCGATCCCCGACGACAAGCAGCTCGAGGAGAAGACGAAAATATTGACCAACCTGACGACTTATTCGAGCGAGCTGGCGACAAAGCTGGCGCTTGGTCAGAAATCGCTGGACCAATGGGACACGTATATGGCGGAACTGAAAAAGCTCGGCCTCGACCGGCTGATCGAAATCGACCAGCAGTTGCATAACCGGTACAACAGTTTCAACTGATCCGGTCCGGCCTTCTGAGTATAGTCTGCGGCCAGTCCCCGTTCGGGGAACCGATTCGTCCTAAACAGCACCGACTACAACCGATCCCAAGGCAGGTGAGAAGCTATGGCCCGCAATCGGCTCGGCGGCGGCACGTTTCGCAAAACGTTTTTATCCTACACCGCGATCTTGATTATTCCGATCCTTATTTTTTGCGCGATCAATGTGTACAAAGGCTCGACGGAGGAACAACGCCGGATGCACGACAAGTACCAGGAGGACGCGAAGCGGATCGCGGACGGCGCGGACAGCAAGCTGAAGCTGCTCAAAGGGCTCGGCGAAGTATATGCCGGTGAGGCATGGGCGAAGAAGCTCATGCTGGACGCTGACGTTTACGACAATGAGATCGATCTGCTGAAAGATCTGGAGATCCGCAAAGATCTCCAGAACGCCGCTTACGGATCGGGCGTTTTGTCTTTCGCCTCCGTCGTGTATCCCGTGAAGCGGATCGTGGTCTCTCCTTGGGGATTTTACGATTCGGATTATTTTTTCACCAAGGTGGCTTCGTTCGAAGGCGATGGACGCCGCTTGTTGTGGAACGCCGCTTCGCAGTATCACATCTTCAAGCTGCTGCCCCAAACGGAGATGAAGCTGTGGGGGGAGACGAGGACGGTAGTTCCCGTGCTGCAAAGCCTGGAAGTGGTCAACGAGCCGAGGGCCGTGCTGGTGCTGTTTATCGACAGCTCGTACATGGCGTCCTTTTTCCGCGAATACATCGGGGGGACGGGGCCGACCGGCTTGTCGGTAACGGCAAACGGAACGCCGGTATTCGAATATGGCGGCGGGATCGGAAGAGCCGACCGGCGCGGAGAGTCGTTCGATACGTTTACGCTCTCGTCGCAGGTGAGCGAGTGGGAATACAAAATCACTTATCCCCGCGAGCGGATGATCGGCATCGACAATATGCTCGCTTCGCTGATGGCGGCTGTCGTCTCGATCGTCATCGGCACGATGTCGGCGTATCTACTCGCGAAGCTCAGCTACCGGCCGCTGGGCATCCTGCTCCACAAGCTGTCGAATCGGGCGGGGATCGATCCGATCCGGCAAGGAGGCGGCCTGGTATCGGAGTATAACCTGATCGAGACGTCCATCGACCGGCTGCTGAACGAGAACGAATCGCTGCAGCAAGCGGTGCAGGATTACAAAAGCGCCGCCAGGTCCAACATGCTGCTCCGGCTGCTGAAGGGATACTTCAAGGAGGAGCAGCAGGCGGACCGGCTGATGCAGATCGGGCTTCGCTATACAGAGCGGACGTACTTCTGCACGATGCTGATCGATTTCCGTCCGGTTTACGAGAGCTTCGATATGGAGACGATCCGCAAGATTGAAATCATCGCCTTCATGGCCGTAGAAAAAAGCATGAGCGCCCGCCGGATCGACTATCAGCTGTTCGAGGTCACGAATGCAGAGAAAGCGATCATCGTCTCCGCGGAGTCGCCGTTCAGCGATGAGAGCGCCATCCGCGGAATCGCGGCCGAGGTGATGGAAGACATTCGGGCGAATTGCGGCAGCAAGCCCGAGGTGCTGTGGGGGACGGTCGAGCAAGGGCTGCTCGGGATCAGCAAGTCGTACTATGTAGCCAGCGAGAAGCTGCATTACCTGCTGTTCTCCAAAGGAAATGAGAGCGGCGGTGTCAGCTCCTTGCCCGCGATCGAATATTACTATCCGACGGACTGGGAAGTGCAGCTGATCAACAATCTGAAGATTGGCAATCTGGATACGTGGATGCAAATTGTAGACGAGATCCGGGAGGAGAACGAGAGCCGGCAGCTGTCGGAAGCGTGCATCGCCAAGCTGATCTCGTCGCTGATGGAGACGATGCTCCGGGTGCTGAACGAGCTGAATATCGATGCCGAGCTGGTTGCGCGGCAGTTCGCCAGCAAGCTTAGGGAGCACAACCCCGATGCGCTGTGGGGTTACGTGTACGAGGTCGGCACCCTGATATGCGAACGGATTCGGTATTCGAACACGCCTTCGGCGATAGAGCGGGGCAACGATCTGCTGCAATACGTCAACCGGCACTATACGAGCGCCGACATGTCGCTGAAGAAGCTGGCGGAAGAGTTCCATCTGTCGGTTTCCGGCGTGTCGAAGATGTTCAAGGAAGTGACCGGCATTAATTTCTACGATTACTTGTGCCGGCTCCGAATGGAGCTTGCCAAGGAGCTGCTGCGGGAGAAAAAAAGCGAGGTCGGGCATGTCGCCCAACTCGTCGGTTACGAGAACGTCTACTCCTTCAAGCGGGCGTTCGTCCGTTACGAGGGCATCAAGCCGGATGAATACATGCTGCTTTGCTTATGAAACTCCACACGAGCCCCGGTTCCGTCTCAGGCGGACTCAGGGCTTTCTTGCACGGGAGCCGCATTTATTTAGAAATTGGACAAGGGGCCTGCTATACTTGGTGTAGTATCCAACCACAAAAGGAAACGGGAGAACCATCATGACCAAATCGATCGCAGACAAGCTAAACCTTCATAAATACGAGCACGCCGTTATCTTGAATCAGCCTGAAGGATCGGACTATTTTGCAGAGCTGACCGGTTACGATACGGAGCTTCCAGAGGATCGGGCGTATGACCTTATTTTCGCTTTCGTGCTGGATATGGAATCACTGAAGGAACTGGTAAACCGCGTAATCCGGCAGGCGAATCTTCGCAAAGGCGGTTATCTGTTCGCGGCGTATCCGAAAAAAGGGAACAAGGTGTATCCGACTTTCATCCACCGCGACGATCTGCTTGAAGGGCTGGGCAGCGACGAGGACGGCTATATCGGGACAAGCTCGATCAAATTTGCGCGCATGGTGGGCCTGGACGATGTGTTTACAGTTGTCGGATTCAAGGAGGAAGCCCGGGGCAAGGCGCAGGCTGCTGCGAAGCTGAGTCAGAAGGTGGACGATTATATCGCGCTCATCCCGAATATCGAACAAGATTTGAGCGATTCCCCCGAGCTGCTTACGTTTTATTCGTCGCTGACGCCCGGGTACCGCAAAGATTGGGCCCGTTACGTGTACAGCGCCAAGCAGGAGGAGACGATCGCGAAGCGGCGGGAAGAGATGAAGATGATGATGAGGGCGGGGTATAAAAGCCGCGAGCTGTACCGCAAAGACTATCCGAAATAAAAAAACGGGATGGAGCAGGAGATTGTCCTGGCTCTGTCCCGTTTGTTGTTTAAGCATAATGGTAAAGTTATCCACCGTACTATAGCGGAGAAGGGGCCTCTTCCTCGAATAAGAGCGGTTTGGGGGTGTTAATATCCGCGAAAAGAGTACACTCCCCATCAGTGGGCTGAAATAAGGGGTACAAACCGCCTCTATTCGTCCCTGTTTGCCCCAAATGCCGAAAATAGAGGGTGTCAAAGAGACTGTCGATTCATTGTGTAGAAGTGTTAGCAAGACCGTTCCAAGTGAAAAGTTACCTTCTTCTGCTCAAACAGGTTGTCCGGAATCCCTTGATTGAATAAGGATTGTAAGGTAGGGGATTCCAGACAAAACTCGCCAGAAGGTAATCTTTTCCCTTTCCACTTGGTTGTCCACAATGAATCGACAGCCTCGTCAAAGACTCTTATTTTGTTATAGAGCTCGTACGGATTTCGTTTCAGCGCAGCCGACCGTGTGTCGCCGCAAGAATGGGAATTACGTCCCATCTAAAACCGGGCGGGTACTCCATAACCCATCAACGCAACTGTCTTCCCGAGACCGGAGACGAAAAAGGCGAATATTAAAAAGCATTGCAGGATCATTGCGGCAATCGACACAGCAAATATCTCCGTTATTCTTATATAGTGAGTATTCTCATTAAGAGTGACCACTACTATAAAAAGGTAAGGAATCTCCGCTTTGTCAAGGGGGATCGCTGCTGCTTGGCATAGGAGCTTTATGGCGGAAAGGAATCGCGGGAGGGGCATGCGCATTGGGAGCGGACATCCGTTTAGAAAACCGGGAAATTTCAAAAATGCAATTGCCATACCGGGGCCGTTTCCGATACGATGTTGCTAGAACCTAAGTTTAGAGGTAATAATCGGCTAACGTAATATCCGTCTACAGAACCTTCTGAGAGGAGATCGCAACGATGACCTATGCCCGACCTCCCTGCTAATCGTTAGGAACCCGCAGCCCGCGAGCGCCTCCCTAAACCGGATTGAGGATGGACCCAAACCGGTTATTAGAGAGGAGCCCGCTGTATGGACTATCGGTCCAATGTGTGGAAATTGTACGTCATCCGCTTCTGTTCCAGCCTCATCCCTGCTTATGTAATCGAGAGATTGTTTTGGGAAGAGAGAGGCATGACCATCCAGATGGTCATCTATACCGAAATATTGTTTGCCGTTACCGTCGTCCTGACCGAGGTTCCGACAGGCATTATCGCCGACCGGCGGGGGCGCAAGCCGATGCTTGTGCTGGCCGCTCTGCTGGGATGCCTTGAGTTTTTGCTGCTGGTGTTCGCGACGGAGTTCTGGCACTTTGCGCTTGTCGTATTCCTTGCGGCTCTTGCAAGATCGGCCGGCAGCGGAGCGGAGCACGCCCTGCTCTACGACTCGTTATTGCACGAGGGTAAGGAGCGCGAATTCGAGAAATACATCGGCCGGTTCAATGCGCTCGATATCGCCGCTACCATCCTTGCCGCGTTATGCGGCAGCGTGCTGGCGAGCCGTTTCGGCTTCGAGTTCAATTACTGGATCTCGTTTACGGCTATGTGCGCGGCTCTCGCAATATCGCTGTTGCTGAAAGAACCGGCAAGGAGTGGCGGGGAGGCGGGAGAAGAGCCGATTCCGGTGCGCATTTATGTGACCGCCTCGCTTCAGTTTTTCCGGCATCGGCCAGGGGTGCGCCTGGTCTTGCTGTCCGGTATGGTGACGGGGGCTGCGATCGGCTATCTTGACGAATTTTGGCAAATTTATTTGGAGCGGCTGCATATTCCGGTTCTCTACTTCGGCTTGTTCTCGGCGGGGATGTTTCTGCTGAGGCTGCCGGGCAACGTTCTGGCCTATAGGCTGACACGCCGGTTCAGCCACAGAGTGCTGATGTCGGTTGTGACCGCGGTGCTTGCCGCCGGTTTCGCGTACTTGTCGCTGTATAAGGACTGGGGGAGCTTGGCGGCGATGTCCGTCATCTGTTTATTTGCCGGCGTAATGGAGCCGCTCGCTGCGGGATATTTGCACCACCGGACGGATTCATCCATGAGGGCGACGATCGGCTCGTTCCAGTCGCTTGGCGAAAATGCGGTTCATGTGGGGATCGGCCTGGGCTTTGGCTATTTGTCGTCCAAGTTCGATATTTTCGGCGGATACGGCTTTATTGCGGTTGTGTGCAGCTTGTTTTTCGTTTACTTCGTATCGGCATCGAGGAAGGTCGTCGAGTAGACGGCCCGTCTCGCAGGGAGCTGTCATCGGGAGCGGCAAGCCCCCGGACAGCTCTTTTTTGCTGTGATTCTAACCGGTACTGAGGTTTGCATTTGCAGCGAGGGGTGTTGTAGATTTTGCTGGGTGCATATAGAATAAATGCTAGATTACAATGAAGGCGTTCCGGTTCGGAGGCGATGCGGCAGGCCGAACGGGTCTGCCTGTCCGGACGGGATGCCTCAAGCAGCATGTGAGGAGGATACAGATGTCGATCGTTACAAGCCTATTGGAATACAATAAGAAATTCGTAGAAGAGAAAGGTTACGAAGACTACTTGACCGACAAATACCCGGATAAAAAAGTAGCGGTGCTGACCTGTATGGATACGCGCCTTAGCGAGCTGCTCCCGAAAGCGCTCGGCTTCAAAAACGGGGATGCGAAATTTATCAAAAATGCCGGAGCGATTCTGACCCAGCCGTTCGGCAGCGCCATGCGCAGCCTGCTGGTCGCCGTCTATGAACTGGAAGCCCGCGAAGTGCTCGTCATCGGTCATCATGGCTGCGGGATGACGGAGATCGACACAGGACGGATGGTTTCCAAATTCGTCGAGCAAGGTATCGATCCCTTGGTGCTGGATACGCTTGAGAAATCCGGCATTCGGATGGAGAAGTTTTTGCGAGGCTTCGACCGGGCCGAGGACGGCGTCATGCACAGCGTAAAGATGATCCGGAGACATCCGCTTTTTCCGAAAGCGATCCCGGTTCACGGATTTGTGATGCATCCCGAGACGGGAGAAGTGGAAGTGATCGTGCAGGACTACCGCGAAGAGTAATGAGCCGCGGAAGAGGACAGCAAGTAGGGGCGTCGCACGGGTGGCGGCGGCCTGCCGTCCGGCTTGGCGGAATCCGGTCCGCGGGGCGCAGCAAGGTTTGCCTCTTGCCCATAAGGCCGGATCACGGTACAATGCAGGAAAGTATGGCTGGCGCATACAACGGGACACGAGGGGAGAGGATAAGATGGAATTGGAGAAATGTACGGGCAATTATCATCCCAAATGGTTTGGTCTTGCGGTTCAAGCTCTGATCATTTTGTCCAAAGAAAACATCCAGACGTGTCCAAGCGTAGAAATCGCCCAGTACCTGAAGTCGGAAGCGACTTTGCTGCGCAAAATTTTGGCCGTTCTCGCGAAAGAAGGATTTCTCGATACGCGGGAAGGCCGGGACGGCGGTTACCGGCTGAAGAAGGAGCCGGAGTCGATTACGCTTGAGGAAGTATACCAAGCATTTCAAGTCAGCAGTCCGCTGTGCTACGGGATCAAGGAGTCAGCCGGAACGCATCCGTTCGGAGTAGAGATGAAGGCGATCTACAGCGAGATTACGGGCGAGATGGACCGGAGCATGCGCGAAGTGCTGGGCCGGTATACCATTGCCGATCTGGCGAAAAGACTGAACGCAGACACGTCCGTATAAGCCAGGAAAGATCAGGAGTTGACAGGACCGGCTGTCTGGTACTATACTGTGCAATATCAATAACAGTTGATTTTTTTAGTGATACTGTGCGAGATTTAACACAGAACAAAAGCGGTTCTGGCGCGGCAAGCTCCTTTCTTTGTTTTTAACTGTGCCAAATTATACTCAGTATAAGAAAAGCTTCTAAACGAAGCACTTACCACGATGAATGACGCTGCGTAAGAGGTAGCTTTTCTTGGTACAGAAACTCGTAGTTTGCTTTTTCGAAGCAAAGCTTTGAAGCTTAAGCACTTTAGCAAACTTAAACTTTCTGGCGTGTAACGTTAAAGAAAGAATCCCTATCTACTAAGGAGGAATTATAGTGACACAGGCTCAAACGATTCAAGCGACGGAGCAGCAGCCTTTTTTTAACGTAATCCGGGAGCGTCGTTCGGTACGTGCGTATGACCCGTCGGTACGGATTTCCCGCGAGGAGATGAACGAGATTCTGGGGCAAGCCGTTCTCGCTCCATCTTCGTCGAACTTACAGCCATGGCGGTTTCTGGTGATCGATACGCCGGAGCTCAAGCAGAAGCTGCTGCCGATCGCTTACAATCAGCAGCAGGTCGTGGACGCCTCGGCGGTGATCGCCATATTGGGCGATGTCGAGAGCTATAAGAAAGCCGAAACCATTTATACCCAGGCTGTAGAAGCAGGTTATATGCCGGCTGACACCGCCAAATCGTTTATCGAACGCACGGTCGGCATGTATTCGAAGCTTCCTCCGGAAGTCGCCCGCCAAATTGTCTATACGGACGGAGGTTTGGTCGCGATGCAGCTTATGCTTGTCGCCCGGGCCAAAGGCTACGATACGGTACCGATGGGCGGTTATGACAAAGCGAAGCTGATCGAAGCGTTCGCCATCGCTGACCGGTACGCTCCGGTTATGCTGGTAGCGATCGGGAAGGCGGCGAGTCCCGGCCACCCGACGACCCGTCTGCCGCTCCAGGAAGTCGCGTTCTACAACGAGATGCCGGCGGAATAACCGCCAGCCTCTTTCCGATACGAAGACCTTCGCTCCCGCTGCTCGCGGGTTGCGGGGGTCTTTGCTGCTTGTGAACGGCTACATGCCGGAAATTCTCGAATATTGTCGAAAAATCAATATTTCCCTCTTGTATTGGAGAAGTGGAGTGTGTATGATACAACATAGAATTGAATTGACTCCTATAATGTTGGGAATATGGCCCAATAAGTTTCTGCCGGATAACCATCGTAATTGTCCGACTATGAGTGGAGAGCGAGTGCGCCCGTAACCGTTCATTGGGCGGTACAGGCCCTGTTCGCGTACACCATAAGGGAATCAACCCGTAGGGACAAGCTTCGCTTGAGGAACCGCTCAAGAAGTTTGTCTCTTTTTATCGTTAAACCATTCAAGTACGTGTTCCAAAAGTCCGGTTCGATGCCGAGCAGGCTTCCTGATCGGTTTCGTGATCAAAAGTGGACTTTTGGAACAACCTCTTAAAGGAGCGTCGGTTGTGAAATGAAAGTACTTCAAGAACGAATACGCCAAGACGGGCTCATCTTGTCCGACACGGTGCTTAAGGTCGATTCCTTTCTGAACCATCAGGTAGATACGCAGCTCGCGCTGGAGATCGGGCAGGAGTTCGCGCGCATCTTCGCCGGCCGGCCTGTCACCAAGGTGCTCACCATCGAGGCGAGCGGCATTCAGTTTGCGATGGCGGCCGGCATCGCGCTGGGCGTTCCTTTTTTATACGCGAAAAAGAAAAAGGCGGTGACGCTCTCCGAGCAGGTGTATTCGGCGCCCGTTCATTCGTTCACCCGCCAGGAGACGTACCAGGTCAGTCTCTCGCAAAAATATTTGGGCCCCGGCGATAAAGTCATCATTGTGGACGATTTTCTCGCGACGGGAGCCGCCCTACTGGGGCTGGTCGATATCGTGGAGCAGGCCGGAGCGGAACTTGTGGGAGTAGGCTGCGTCATTGAGAAGAGCTTCCAGGAAGGCCGCGGCTTGCTGGAGCAAAGAGGCGTGCGCGTTCATTCGCTGGCCCGCATATCGTCGATGTCGCCGGGTGAAATTAACTTCATAGAAGACGAGCCTTCCGTGTCCCGAATCAAGGAGAAGGTGTAGATGCTAAGCAAGCAGCGAGTGATTACACTTGGGTTTCAGCACGTGCTCGCCATGTACGCGGGCGCGGTTATCGTTCCGCTTATTGTAGGGGGAGCGCTGAAGCTGAGCAGCGAGCAGATGGCTTATTTGATCGCGGCTGATTTGTTTACGTGCGGAATCGCCACGATTTTGCAGGTGATGGGCTCCAAATATTTCGGCAGCCGCCTGCCGGTTGTGCTCGGCTGCACCTTCACCGCCGTAGGTCCGATCATCGCGATCGCCTCCACCTCGAATTTGGCAACCGCGTACGGGGCGATTATATTGTCAGGCTTGTTCGTCGTGCTGGCCGCGCCGCTGTATGGGAAGCTGCTGCGGTTTTTCCCGACGGTTGTGACCGGATCGGTCGTCACGATTATCGGGTTATCGCTTATTCCGGTTGCAATGAACAATGCGGCCGGCGGCCAAGGGAGCCCGGACTTCGGTATGCCGCGCAATCTGCTGCTTGCGCTCGTTACGTTAATCGTGATCCTGCTCGTGAATCGGTTTGCCAAAGGGTTTATCCGGGCCATCTCGGTACTCGTCGGACTGGCGGTCGGAACGGTGGCCGGTTATTTTATGGGCATCGTCCAATTCTCGTCAGTGACGGACGCTTCGTGGGTCAGCATCGCCCAGCCTTTTTACTTCGGCATGCCGGAGATCAGCCTAACGGCGATCTTCACGATGATACTCGTTAATATTGTCAGCATGGTCGAGTCGACCGGCGTTTATTTGGCAGTCGGGAAGGCGACGGACCAGAAAGTCGAGCAGAAGCAGATCGTGAACGGTCTTCGGTCCGAAGGTCTCGCCATCATGCTCGGCGGTTTCTTTAATGCTTTTCCTTATACGGCTTTCTCGCAAAATGTCGGCTTGATCGCGCTCACCCGCGTCAAATCCCGGGACGTCATCTTCGCCGCGGGCGGCATTATGGTGCTGCTCGGGCTGCTGCCCAAGCTGGCCGCACTGACGACGGTGATCCCGAACGCCGTGCTTGGCGGCGCGATGATCGTCATGTTCGGCTCGGTGGCCGCTTCCGGCATCTCGATCTTGTCGGAGGTCGATCTCCGCCAAGAGAGGAACCTGCTGATCGCCGCATGCAGCATTGCCGTCGGTCTGGGGTCCGCGGTGCTGCCGCAAATGTTCGATCAACTGCCGGATTTCGCTAAGATGCTGCTGCAAAACGGGATCGTCACCGGCTCACTGACGGCCATCGGCCTAAATCTGTTTATTACGAAGCCTAACGAGGAACCGGCTGTCGCCGAAAGTCATCCCTGAACCTATAAAAAACGTTCCTGATCACGTAAGTGCGGGAACGTTTTTTTGTCGTGTGTCTGCCAGCGGGCTTAGAAGCTTTCGTTAATCGCTTCCTTGGCGTCCAGCAGAGCGTTCAGTCGCGAATGGAACCGAAGCGGGATGCCAAGCTGCTCTGTGCTGGTTTTTAAGGCGTAATAGGCTTTAACGGAACCGACCTCGATTCGGGCGGGTTTGCGGTTCAGCGTCTTCAACAGCTCGATCAGCTGTCTCACATACTCCTCCCGGCAGTCTGCCTGTTCCGCAAGCTGGGCGCTGATAATCATCGACGTTTTCCCGTCGATCCATATACATAAGCGCGGATAAAATGGGCGTTCTCCCCGCCCGCCGATCGTCATCTCCGCAAAGTCGAAGTCGGATTGCCAGACATCGCGGGACTTCTTAATTTTTTTGCACTGATGGAGCGCCAGCTCGTCCGGGAACGTGTAAGGCCCGATCAGGCTGCCTTCGGCATGCCAGGGAAGCCATTCGTCCCGCCAGAGGACGCCTTCCGGGGTTTGACGAGGAACCCGGTGCAGACGTTTCTCCCCTACGCCTTCATCTGCTTCGTCGTGCTCGAAATATAGCTCGCGATTAAGCCGGAACCGTTCTGCCACCCCATACGCTTGTTCCAGTGCGATCGTCAGGAAGCGGACCTCTCCCCGGGTCAGACTCCACGGGTAGAAGCCCGGCGAGTAATTGCGGAATTGCGGCCACTCGCGAGAGCCGCGGAATTTATAGCCAAGCTCGCGGATCAGGCTCAGATCCTCCTTGTCCAGCACGTTCCGGTCTTCGAAATTGACAGCGATGGCCTTCGTGTTAAACATAATCTCCCTGGTGTCTGCGCCAAATGTATTAGCGCTGCGAATCTCTTGAAGCAGCAAAGGTGCGGTCTGGCCCAGGTATACATTCAGTCCGTAATCCATACCTCCCGCGCCTAAAATGACGCAGTACCCGATCTCCCCTGTATACGGGTCTGTGACGGCAAAGTAATCTTCGTCCTCCATCCATTCCCAGCTTGCTTGTTTCTTGAACTGTATAGCCGCTTCGAACAGCTGCCGCCATTCTTCCAGAGCGATTGGTTCGTCGTTCATTTATCCTCAACTCCATTCTATTTCCATTATGCAAAACAGCGGATGTAGAAGCAAGATGCTCCGGGAGTCAGCCGTCCCGCCGTCGAACGAGGCGTTCATGTGCAGATCAGGATGTGCCTGGAAAAGGCTCCTTTCCGCACGGCGCAGCGATCCCGGATTGCGAACCCGGTGCCGGTCACCTGCTCGTCGATGTCGCCGGTGGTTACGATCACCGCTTTATTCGCGATGCGGCGGGTATGATGTAGGATGGACAGCTGCTCCTCCGGCGAAATCCTCGTTACCCGGTTGTAAGGCATATCGACAATCGCGGCATCGTAGCTTGCCTCGATATCGGCGATGGAGCCCAAGGCGACCTCTCCGGTCAGGCCGAAGGAAGCGATGTTCGCCCTGGCGCCGCGGACAGCGAGCGGGTTGATGTCGCGGCCGGTGATGGCGATGCCCATCGAGAGCGCTTCGACCAGTACGGTTCCGATCCCGCAGCACGGATCGATCGCCCGGATAGCGGCCTGCGAGTCCGGGACGGCGATATTGACGATTGCTCTGGCGATTCGGGTCGGGAGGGCGATGGAGTAGCTATGAGGTTTTTTCATATGGTGCAGCCAGACAGGCTCCGCCTTCCGATAACGGCCGAAGTACCATCTGCCGCCCACCGTCACCACCCCGAATGTGTGGTCCGGCTTATGGACGTCGGCTGTGCCGGCGATCGAGGCACCCAGCTCCCGCTCGATAGCGCGTTGTCCGGCGTATTCGATGTTGTGCGGCGGTTCGAGGTCGTTCTTCTTGACGAAGATCACTTTGAACGTAGATCCGCTCAGTTGCAGGCCGGGTAGCTGCCGAGCAATCGCGGAGACGCTGTCCCCCTGGTACAGCACGTCGATCCGTTCTTTGACGAACGGGCTTCGGCTCGGATCGAACGCTGCGGGGCTGCACAAGACGAGCGCGCCTGCGGAGGCATCGGCGCCGAATACGGACCGTTTCTCCATAGCGCACAAGGGGAGTTCCTCTTCGTGACAAGCAAACGTGTATACGAATAGCGGGGTATGCAAGGGACGACCGACCTTTACTGTAGAGTATCTTCACCATACTCCGATCGGCCGGGAAATGCAAAGCGGCGGAACTGCCGTAAGCGACTTCGCACCAAGGAGCGGCAAATGGCGGCAGTATGGTACAATGGCAGTAACTTGCCGAATTAGGAGCTGAACCCATTGACTGCAGAAGTAAATCAACAAGAATTGGTGCAATACATCGCGAATCGTACGAAGATCGACCCGAAGCGGATTCAGCTCGTCCTGAAGCACGAACAGGCGTTCATGAGCGGGGCCAAGGCGAATGCGAAGGGCGAGGTCGATATCGACGGCGACGAGCTGGTCGATTATGTGCTGAGCCGGCCCGATGTGAAGCTGGACGAGTTGAAGGTAGAGGCCATTCTCGATGCGGAGATGGACTATTTGATCGAGAAGGGGCTTGCCGATTACGACGATTAAGAGGAGGAGGGCCGCCAAGTCTGCTCTTTCTTGGGGAGGAAACGGATGGAACCTTACACACAGCGGGTAGTGGACATTATTAAAAGCATCCCGGTAGGGCGCGTCATGACTTACGGGCAGATCGCCGGGCTCGCCGGAAGCCCTAGAAGCGCAAGGCAAGTGGTGCGAATTCTGCATTCGCTCAGCAAGTCCCACCGGCTGCCATGGCACCGGGTCGTGAACGCCAAGGGGGAAATTGCCCTTCCGGATGAAGGGCGCCTGGTTCAGACGCTCCATCTGGAAAGCGAAGGCGTGGACGTCGACGATCAGGGGCGGATCGATCTTGCCCGCTTCCGGTACGAGCCGGACCCGGTCTAAGCGATCGTAATGGTTAAAAAATGGATCTTGGCGATCGTATATATTGGAGCCGCACTCGCGATATACCGGTACGGGGAGAGTATCATGGACGGGTTCCGTCAATCGGATCAGGTGATGCTCGTCCTGATTATGGCGACGGTGATGGCTTTATTTCCGGTTATTCCGTACCCGATCGTCGGAGGCGTGATCGGGGCCGCCTTCGGCCCGATTACAGGAGCCGGGATTACTTGGGTCGGCTCGGCCACGGCCTCCCTCCTGATGTTCGTTTTTGTCCGGTACGGCTACCAGGAGTGGGGGATGCGGATGCTCCGCCGGTACAGCGGGATCGAGAAAGTGACGCTGCTTTTTGAGCGGAATGCGTTTCTCGCGATCCTGTTCGCCCGGCTCCTTCCTTTCGTTCCGTCCTTCGCTATTAACATCTACTCGGCACTAAGCCGGGTATCGGTTGCGGTGTACGTTACGGCCTCCTCGGTCGGCAAAATTCCGGCGATGCTGCTGTTCGCCCTGGTGGGCGACAGCCTGATGTCCGATCCCGGCAATATCGCGGCAGCGATCGGAGTATACGCCGTCTTTCTTGCGGTTACGTTAGGTCTGTATCGTCTGTGGCACAAGCGGAAGGAGCAGGTGGGCGAGCAGCTGTAAGGGGATCGTTCCGTCAGCGCCGCTCCGTCATTTTGTTCAGTTCCGTAGCCAGCTGATCCAGTTGCAGGAAGCTCTCGACGATCTCCTGAATCCGGCTGTCCTGGGTATTCATACTGGCTGCCATCTCCTTGATCGAGGCTGTATGTTCTTCGGTCAGCCCCGCAATCGTTACGATTTCCCCGGTTATTTTGACATATTGGTGATGCAGATCGTCGGCCGACTGCTCCACCTGAGCGGATTGCTCTTCCACCTTGTTCGAGTTGGCGGACAGCCGCCGCATCGCCTCGGCGACCTGCTTGGCGGCATCGGCGCTTTCGATGACGGTCCGCTGACCGAGCATAATTTGCCCCGAAGCCTGATCGGTCTTCGTCCGGATCGTCTCCAGGATGTCTACGATCTGCTCGGTCGACTGTCTGGATGTATCCGCCAGCTTCCGGATTTCACCCGATACGACCGCGAAGCCTTTGCCGTGCTCTCCCGCCCGGGCGGCCTCGATAGCGGCGTTCAGCGCGAGCAGATTCGTCTGCGCCGAGATTTGATGAATCGTCGTGACGATATCGCTGATCCGGCTGTTTTGCTCGTTCAGCTCGTGCATCAGGGAGACGGCCCGGTTGAATGTCTCGTGGACTTGATCCATCTTTTGTTCCAGCGATTGCGCTTCGGCGGCGCCGCTTGCCGTCAGCGTGACGGAACTTGCGGACAGCTCCCGCATCTCTGTGGACCGGCCGGCGAGGGAGGCGACCGCCTGCTCGATAATCTGGACGGATTCGCTGATGGCGGAGATGCTGTTCGTCTGCGTGTCCGTGCTGGCCGTAATTTCCGAGAACGCGGCGGTTACCTGATGGGATATGGTGCTGGTCGACGTCACGTTCAGCTTGAGCTTCGAGCTGAAGTCGTTCAATAAAGTCAGGGAAGCGGACAACTGATCGATCAGCGCCTGCGAATGCGCCTGTTCGTCGATCGCCTTCTGCTGCTGGGCGGCGGCCTCGGCCTGCAGCCGTTCGCCGAATTTGGCGGATACGAGCAGCGGGATGACGATTAAGGCCAGGTACATCGTAATCGTAACCGGATCGTTGATCCCGAACATCTCTTCCTTATAGGGACTCACGAATAAATAGATCGTCAGCCCGAAGCCCAGCAGGGCGGAAAACGCGATCGCCCGGAAGTTCGTATACAGCGTCATAATGGCCAGGTTGACGAATACGAGGAAGTACGTCGTAATAATCGGCCCGGTCCAGATGAGAAGCAGCGTCAAGACGGTTACGATCGCGGCTATAAAATACATCACGTAATCGGCCAGCCACCGTTTAAAGGTCAGAATCGTCGCGGCCCCGCAGGTCACCGACCCGACGATGATCAGCACGATGACGGAGCTTGCGGGCGCGCCCGTTAAGACGTCGACGGCAATCCCCAGAACGAGCATCCCCCAAAGAATCGCCACTAACAGTTTGTTTCTGCGGTGCAGAGTTTCCTTATGATTCACCGACATCCACCTTCCGACTATTCGTACGAAGCCAGAGCTCATGGTGCGTCTTGTAAAGTAGGATCTGACATCGTTACTAGGTATAAGGGCATGTGAAAATAATACCATTCCTGATGAAATACGCAACCATAGACCTATTCGTTGCAGCCCGAATGCATAAATGCGGGAGGAGGCGCAGCGCGAAGGGAATAAAACGCCTGCCTGTTCGACAGGAAAAGCTTTCCCGAGGTTTGCGCTGCGGCCTGCGGGAAAGCCTATTTAGTAAAAGCGGCGAGCCCCGGGTACGGACCCGGCGGGGTTGCAGCGGAGAACGGAGGCGGAACGGTCGTCCGGGTTACTCCGCCTCGTTATAAAACCGGACGGCCAGCCCCGGGTATGCAGCCGATATTTCGTCTGCCAGGCCGCTCAGCCTTGCCGGAGAGAAGGAGGCGCGGAAAATGTCCGGATCGGGCAGAAACGTGACGCTGGTTCCGGTCTCCTTCGTCGTTCCTATGGTTATGAGGCCGGTCTGAGGGATGCCGTGCTTGTAGTCCTGGCGGAACGACTTGCCTTCCCGGCGAATCCCGACGGTGAGCTTCTCGGAGAGCGCGTTGACGACCGGGATGCTAATGCCTTTCTCCCCGCCCGGCGCAAAAAAGGAAGCTCCGTCGCTACGCTGGACAATCCGGGTCAGAACAGCCTGGACACCCGGCGTGTCGGTGCCCGGAAGCGCCTGGACCGGGATGCCCCGGCCGTCGTCGGCTACGGTGATGCTGCCGTCGCCATGCAGGAAGATGTTCGCTTCCGTGCAAGATCCGGCCTTATGCTCCAGAATCGTATTGTCCACCACGGCCAGAAGCAGAAGGTGAGGATCGTATTCCTCGGAAGCTGCGCCCAGATACGCGCCGGCGTTGCTCCGCGCCTCGGCCAGTTCCATGTAATCGCTCGTATCGAGCAGGTCGGAAGCGGCGGAGAGCAGCAAGAGGAGCGGCAGAGCCCGATGACCGGTGAGCGAATAACGTCCTCCGCGTTCTTCCTGCACAAGCAGATTTGCGCCGAGCAGTGCTTTGATGTGATGGTACAGCTGACCTGTCGTGCCCATGTTCAACCGCTCGACAAGCTCGGCGCCCGTAAGCGGCTCGGTCAGCACGGACCGGAGAATGTCCAGGCGCTGCTTATGCCCGAGTGCGGACAGCACCTTGGCCACTTTGTCGCCGTCCAGGCCGAGCAGCTCGCTGACCCGTCTCTCCCGGGGTTCCCAGCGGTATCCCCATTTCTCGCCGCGGTATTGGCCGGAATAAAATATGCCTCCCGCTTCGCCCGGCCGTTCTTGCAACTGCGCCGCAACCGTCATGCCGGTCTCCGCAACGTCCGTTTGTGGGGACGCCTTGCCGGGGTTTGCGTGGACCCATTGTCTGACGAGCTGCTGAAGCTCGCTCAGCCCGGCTTTTACGGCATCCAATTCGGCTCCATAATCTCGGGACATACAACCACCGCCTAATAATTATTTAAATACGTAATTACGTAACTAGATAAATCATACCATAGGGAAGCCATGGTGTAAATAACATCCAAGCCCCGAAGGCGGAAACTAGTCCGATCCCTGTAACGCGATCCCGTATTGAAATCCGGTTCGAGTCCAGCCTATTGAAGAAGGACAAGGGCGGCTATCGGGGAGAGATCCGGCTGAGGTTCTGCTTCGAATGCCTCGAAGTATTGCTTTATGCCGTCAGTAAGACGGGCAGGACTTTCCAGATGAGCTTTTTAAAATCCTGACACGCTGTTGTCATAGTTCCTATTGTACTCTAGTACCAAGTCAGAGCTGGCCCGGTACCCGTACATTCCACTTTGTTGCCGAAAGGTAACGACGGGTATGCGTCCCGGAATGTATTCCGTAGTCTGTCTTAATACCAGGTGTAAGCCTACGAAAAGGATGAGTATGCAAATGAGCCAAAACCTTCAACATAAAGCGGCGATCACGATCGCGGGAATGGCCGCACGCACAACTAATGCACGAGAGGCGGGCCCGGACGGGCTGCTGCCTCAGCTATGGAACCGTTACTTTCAGAACCCCGGTCCGGTTCTCCCGGGAGGAGACAATCCGCACTTGCTCTATGCCGTCTACACCGACTACGAAAGCGACGTTAACGGTGCATACACGGTTGTGATCGGCCATCCATGCGGCGGGAACGAGGAAGCGCCTGCGTCCGATACCGGTATGGAGCGAGTCGTAGTGCCGGAAGCCGACTATCTCGTCTTCGAATCGCGTAGAGGCCCCGTCTTTGAGGTCGTGCTGGAAGCATGGCAGGAAGTGTGGGCTTATTTCCAGGATTTGCCGGTTCGACGGGCGTATACGGGAGACTTCGAGCTGTACGACACCCGGCAGTTCGATCCTCAACACGCAGTCGTTCATTTGTATATTGCCGTTCGTCCTGCTTGAGAATGAGCATCGTTCAACCCAAATACAATCCTCCGGACTCGCGTCAATGCGTGTATGGGGGATTTTTACATTTCAGGAAGAAGAATCTGCGGGTTTATTTCTAAAAAACTGAAACTTATGACCCATCTGAGCGTAATAATAGGATTAGGACAAAATAAGTTCGGGTATACCGGGGTCGAGGAGAGGAAGTTATTACACATGCAGCAAGAGGAACAGTACGGCTGGCGCAAAGAAATTGCGCCCTATGAAAGACCGCAAATCAACGTTAGTGTGCGGCAGATTATTAATACGATTGGGCCGTTCGTTCTTCTATGGATATTGGCTTATCTGAGTTTATCGGTTTCGTATTGGCTTACCCTTGCCCTGGTGATCCCCGCAGGCGGCTTTCTGGTCCGGGTGTTTATCATTTTTCATGATTGCTGTCATAAATCGTTTTTCAAAAACAAGATGGCGAACGAAATCGTCGGGACGATCACAGGCATTATGACCTTCTGTCCGTTCCATCAATGGCGTCATACCCACTCCGTCCATCATGCTTCCAGTGGAAATCTGAGCAAGCGGGGAGTCGGGGATATCTGGACGATGACGGTCGAAGAATATGTAGAATCCTCGTGGCCGGTCCGGCTGTTTTATAGGCTGTATCGAAATCCGTTTATTATGTTTGTCATCGGACCTATCTATATTTTCCTGATCGACTACCGCTTTAACCGGAAACGCGCCGGGGTCAAAGAGCGGATGAATACGTATATAACCAATGCGAGTATTGTAGGAATCGCGGGTCTGCTTATCTGGCTCGTCGGCTGGCAGGCGTACTTGCTCGTACAGGGGCCGATTTTCTTTTTGTCGGGCATGGCGGGCATCTGGTTGTTTTATGTGCAGCACCAGTTTGAAGATACCTATTACGAACGGGATGAGAATTGGGATTATGTAAAAGCGGCGATGCAGGGAAGCTCCTACTACAAGCTGCCTACCGTGCTGCGCTGGATTACCGGCAACATCGGATTCCATCACATCCACCATCTCAGTCCGCGCGTGCCTAATTATCACTTGGAATCAGTGCATAATCTGAATCCGCGCTTGCAGGATGTGCAGACCATTACGCTAACGACGAGCTTACGATCGCTTCGCCACCGGGTATGGAACGAGCAAACCCAACAATTTTTAAGCTTTCAAGAGATCAAGCCGCTTCTGGCGAAGCGCAAGCCAAGACGGACAACGAAGGTGCAGAAGGTATAACGGTCTCCGCCGCACCGGCGCTTGGTGATGAAGGGATCGATACGAAGACGGGCGAGCCGCTTGCGGACGCTCGTCTTTTCCTGTTCCGTGGCCCGGCTTCAGGCTCCAGCTTGACCATCAATCCGTCCTATCTCGTCCGGGCGTTCAAGAACGAGGCGGGCGTGACGCCGATGCATTATTTGAACAAGCTGCGGCTGAGCGCCGCCGTCAGTTATTTGGCGAATACCGAGATGGGCATTCAGCAAATTGCGGAATCGACGGGGTTCAACAGTCTGCATTACTTTTCCCGTCTGTTCAAGCAAAAGTTCGGGTGCAGTCCCAGCCAGTGGAGAGAAGAACTGAATCGCGGGCGCGCCGGCGCCAAGTAGAGAGCCTGGGCACTTCAGGCTCTTTTTGTTGCACGGGGCCTCGTTCCGCAGGTCAGTTTTGTGCAACGAAGGAGGTGAAGCAATAATAAGAAAGCGGTTTCCTAGGGGCTGATGAAAGCGATGATAGGCGCAGATCATCTAACGACAGCCTGCCGGGCGGTTCAGTATGATTAAGGAGTAATCGGGAGCAGGACTCGCCAGATGAGGAAAGCGAGGGTCCGCCGGGCCGGACAAGCGGTTGGAGCGGCAGAGGAAAGGAATCGGGCAGTCCATTCAATAGCCAGCGGGGAGTGGAGTGAGGATGACGACGAAAACGACGGACGACTTTACAAGGGCGGATGATGGAAGTACGGGACGACGCGCTTTAAGCAGGAGGGAAGTATTGACATCCTTATCGGTTGCGGGGGCGGCCGCCGCAGCGGGTCTGTGGTTCGGGGAGGGTACCGGTCATGCGGGAGCGGCGGCTATGGCCTACCCGGGCCGCACCGTCGCGAATGCCGTATATGGTCCGGCTCAGGAGGGCTGCTGCTCGCCGCTGTACAGTTTCGATCATGTGGCGGAGATGAAGCTGGCGGACATTCCGGCAGGGCAGATCGCATCCACCGTCTCCTATTATGCGGGGTGGGAGGCGACACCGCTCGGGCCGCTGGGCGGAGCGTATTACGACATCGTGGAGCCGGCTGATTTCTCGGGTACGCCGGACGGCTTCGGCGACCATGTATTGGCGAACGGCAATATCGCGGTGCTCCGCAAGACCGGCGGGCTGCTTGCCACCCGATACGGCGCAAAAGGCGACAACGGTGCTACCGATTCGTACCCGCAGCTTCAGGCCATGGCGCTGCAATTGAAGAAGCAGGGCGGCGGAACCGTCGTGCTGGACTGGGCGGGCGAAGCCTACGGGATCAGCGAGTCGATTACGCTGTGGAACAACTCGACATTCGGCGGACCCAATTGGTTGAAAGTGATTTCGCAAACGACCTATGATGCGGCGGTAACCGGCGTACCCGGGGCCAAAAACGTGCATATCCCCGAACTTAAGGTCGATTGCAGCTTTATTCCGGCCCAGGGCGGGCTGTATTTGCGGAGAAATCATACGGAATGGCATGCGGGCAGCATCACGGTCAAAAATGCGTCGCACGACAAATTCCGCAAAGGGGGAAGGGCGGTTACGTGCGAAGCCGGCGTCAACCCGTCCCTGTACGGCGGCAGGAAAGCCGTCATCGGCGGGATTATCGCGATCGACTGTTATATGGCGCTCTGTCTGGCGGGCGGAACGAATCAGGAGGACACCGGAGTCGTCGTCCACAGTGTCGTGGCGGAGCGGTGCGAGACGGTGATCGGGCTGTTCGGCAATACCGCCGGCTATCCGCATCCCGGCGCGAAAATGCAGCACGTCGTTCAGCAGGTGGCGGCCCGCAATTGCGGAAAGTCGGTCAAGTACAATCGTCCTCACGGCGCGTTCGTATCCGACCGCGGCTCCAACGTGCGCATCGGCAGCTTCTCGCTGCATAACGACCCGGAATACGGCGCTATCGGTTCTTTGTTCATGGGCGATTGGTCCAATGTTGTGATCGACGGCGGGACGTTTATCGGCGATTGTACCAGCCTGGTCTCGTTCACCCGTTTTTTCGAAGCCGATACGATAACCGACGATGTGTTCGCTACGCTGAACAGCGAATTCGTCGGCATCCGGCAGATCGGCACGTGTACGAACGCCGTAACCGCCAGCAAATCGGACGATCTCAAGGTGCGCGATACGGAAATCGGAATCTACACGGATATCGTAACCTCGGGTCTGGTGCTGACGCCGGCGATTGCCGCCAAAACTACGGTATACTGCAAGTTCCGAAACAAGCAGCATAATGCGCGGATCGAAGGGTTTGCCAGCGCGATCGGTTCCGCCCCGCTATTGTCCGATTACGCGAATGCGTCCGTCGTATACGGATTGACGGTTCACGCGCCGGTATATGCGGACGACGCCTCTGCGGGAGCGGGAAGCTTGGAGGCAGGCACAGTATACCGAACGCCGGCGGGCGAAGCGAGAGTGAAGCTGTAGAGCGGATTGACCGCTTTCACCGGAAAGCGGATGCATCCCGCGATTAGAAGGCAGGCGCGTGACGCGTGGGCGCCGCATGGAGGGCTCGGATATCCGGGGTCGCTGAAAATGGACTTTTCAGCGGGCTTGGCATCCGGCTCTTTTGCTTTATGCAGCAAACTATAGTTATAGCCATCAGTAAGCAGGGCGTATAGGTTGGAGATGGGCATAGCGGCTGCCTCACCCCTGTCTCCCCTTGCTTATGGGCAGGACGGAATCGAATAAGGGTGGTTTGTGAGGCTGTCGATTCAATGTGGACAACCAAGTGGAAAGGGAAAAGATTACCTTCTGGCGAGTTTTGTCTGGAATCCCCTACCTTACAATCGATATTAAATCAAGGGATTCCGGACAACCTGTCTGAGCAGAAGAAGGTAACTTTTCACTTGGAACGGCCTGCTAACACTTCTACACAATGAATCGACAGTCTCGCCAGAGACTCTTATTGTGTGATAGAGCCCGTACGCTGCCGGCTGAACCGTTTACGGTAGTCACCGGGGGACCTCCGGCCTGCAAGCGGTCCGGAGCTGGGTCGGCTAGCACTGCTTCATGGACGAATGCTTCTCCCTGTAGGCGCCGGGCGATAAGCCGGTACATTTTTTGAAGGCGACGCCCATGTATTCCGAATGCTTGAAGCTTAACCGTTCGGCGATTACCGCCAAGGTCCAGTCCGTCTCGGTCAGCAGACGCATCAGGAGCCGCATACGGACCTCGACGATTTCCTCGTGAGGGGTGCGGCCCAAAGCCTGCACAAAGCGGTGGTCCAAAGCCCGGCGCGACAGCGGGACCGCTCGCAGGACGTCCTCCACTTTCAGATCCTCGTAGGCATGCTCGCGGATATACTGGATGGCTGTCGATACATAAGGGTCGCCGACCGCGATCACATCGGTGGATAAACGCGTGACCACCTCCAGCGGCGGTATGGACCATACTTGCGGTTCGATTCGTTCTCCTGCCATCATGCGGTCCAGCAGCGATGCCGCCATGTACCCGGTTTTCATCGTATCGGTTTTGATGCTCGACAGAGGAGGGGAGGCAAGGTTGCACAGTAAATCGTCGTTATCCACGCCCAGGATCGCAGACTGATCGGGCACCGGAACGTCCGCAAGCCTGCACGCTTCCAGCAGCGACTGAGCCATGATGTCATAGCAGGCCATGATGCCGACCGGCTTGGGCAGACGTTCGACCCACCGGGCCATCGCGATCCTCTCTTCCATGACCGTAGATTTGGGCTCATGCGCAAAGCGGTGGACCGGGTAGCCTTTCTCCTGAATCATCCGTTCAAAATGCCGCTCCCGTTCAACAGACCAGGGAAAGGACGGATCGCCGCAATACGCAAAATGCTTCAACCCCCGGCCGGCCAGATGGTCCGCTGCAAGGCCCGCTATCGCTTCATCGTCGGTCTCTACGCAGGGCAAGGAAGGGATCAGGCGCAGCGCGCTCAGATCGACGGTCGGCACCTGCAACTGCCCGACATAGTCCGCAATCTCCTTATTCTCGATGCGGGCCAGAATGCCGTCGCCGTGCCAGTTATGGAGCCAGGACAAGTCCGTGCCGAGCCGGCTGTGCTCCCCCAGGTAGATCGACCACGGGCGGTGCGTCCGGATGTACGACTTCACCCCGGCGAGCAAGCCGCGCGCATATTCGTTCGACGTTTCGATCAGTAGTGCGACATGCTTCTGCGGTTTCTCGGTCCGCTGCCGCGGATAGTCCGATGTAAAATTCCTCATCCTGATATCCCCTCTAATCCGCTTTTACATATATAATAAGATATTCGATTGGTCCGTGAAATGTAAAAAATCGAAGGTATCGTACAAAATTCCTCATCGACCCTCCTGCGAATAACCGCTATAGTGAAGAGAAGAACCCGTCTTCATCAAGTTCACGGTTTGTGATCAGCACAACCCTTATCGTTTCTCACAGCGAACGTTCATGAAGATGATTTTGCGGGAGGTATGATGACCATTTCGAATGTAATCGTCGTTCATCCGGACTTTGAGCAAGTATGGCCTTATACGGCCAACCGGCTGCTGCAGCTTCTCGGGCCGGTCGGGGAATTCGAGCTTGTCCGGCTGCCCCGGAATTGGAGCGGCACGCTGGCCGAGGCGGTCGCCGAACCGGAACAAGTAGCCCGTCTCGTATCGCTGGCCGTACCCGTAACGGTATCGTGTATGGATAAGTTCACCGGCCTGCGGGAGGCTTACCTCGGTACCGGCCCTTACAGTCCCCATACACCGGAGGACGTGTATGCGGTGTTAAAGGCCAGAGGCGTGCGCATGTACGTCCAGCCTTCCGAAGGGTACTGGGGCCAATCCGTTTCGGAATTCGCGCTTGGTCTGACGATCTGCGCATTAAGGAGAATTCCGCAGACGCATCACGAGATGCTGACGAGTCACGATGCTTGGCAGTACGAGTACCAGCAGTTCGGGGACGATCCCCGCTTTGTCAACGGCACGGTCGAAGGCAAGCGGGTACGCATCGTCGGAGCGGGAAATGTCGCCAGCCGGTACGCGAGCTTCGTCCATATGCTCGGAGCTGATGTCGCCGTCTGGGACCCGTACGCGGCGGAGCCGGCGTTTCACCGCGCAGGCAGCCGCAAGGAATGGTACTTGGAGCGGCTGGTGCAGGACGCCGACATCTTCGTACCGATGGTTCCGCTGATGGAAGGGACGAAGGGGCTTATAACGGCGGAGCATATCCGGATGCTGCCGCAGGGCTGCATCGTCGTGCTGGCGACGAGAGCCGGCATATGCGATATGGAGGCGCTGAGAAGAAGAGTGCTCGCCGACGAGATCAGCCTCGCCGCCGACGTCTTCGACATCGAGCCGCTGCCGCTGAACGACCCGCTGCTCGGCCGTCCGAACGTCATTCATACGCCGCACAACGCCGGAAGGACGAAGGATGCGAATGAAGCATGGGCCGAGATGCTGGCCGCCCAGTTTCGTTAATCCCGTACCATACACCGAACAAACCTTGAACCTGCCTTGGCCGGGTTCGAGGTTTTTTTGATTTCATAGAAGGGGATACGGGCTTGGCTTGCCGGCCTATCGGGTTTCACGAAAGATGTCAATAAATGCAAGCGCTGCGTACAAACGAGATAGAGAAAGCGTTTACTTCCACAGCGGATCGGGCAACTAGGGAGATAATCTCTAAAGACCCGCGGCGTTCCCTTTTCCTATAATGAGTGCAGAACCACTTACCAAATAACGAACTTCCGCTGACGCGGAGCGAAGGGGGACATTCCAATGAAAGCGAGAAGGATCGGAATCGGTGCGGCTGTGCTCGCGCTGGGACTGCTGGCCGCAGCCTGCGGCGCCCAAGAGAAAGAGAACGGCACGGAGGCCGGGAACGCCCCGAAGCCGGAGCCCGTTGCAGAGACGAAGCCCGTCACGTTGAAGTTTTACGCGCATACCGTGCTCGACGATTTCGAGAAGTACATCAATCAGTTCGTCAAGCAAAAGTTCCCGCACGTCACGCTGGAGCTGGTCAAAAACGATAAGGCACGACGATCGAAGAGCTGCTCGCGGCGGGAGACGTCCCGGACATTATATGGGAAGGGCTGACCAACATCCATCTGCTGACCCCGCTTAAAGTGCCGACGGACCTGCAGCCGCTCGCCAAAAAGCACGGCTTCGATTTCAACAAATTCGACACCAAGCTCGTGGACAGCATCAAGTCGTATTCGGATCAAGGCCAAATCTACTATTTGCCCTACAATACGCTCGCCTTCGCGCTTATGTACAACAAAGATATATTTGACAAGTTCGGCGTTCCCTACCCGAAGGACAATATGACTTGGGACGAAGCGATCGAGCTCGGCAAAAAGCTGACGCGAACCGAAGCCGGCGTGAATTATATCGGCCTGCGTCCGCCTGGTGCGCTGAATCGCGTCCCCGAACGGATGCCAAGTCAATATTGTGCAAACATGTCCCCTGCGGAGTACCAAACGGCCGTCTTTTCGACGATGGGTGCACCCGCCATTTGGTACATATCCGCTAAAGACCTTGCTCCACGCTTTTCTTATGATTAGATGGAGCCTTACCCACAATGAAAACGGCGGTGAACCACAGTGAAGACCCAATCGAATACGATGAAGGTACTGCAAATTATGAGCTCCGAGCAAGCTACGATCGTCGAGATGCCGATCCCGGAGCCGGGGCCCGGTCAAGTGCTCGTCCAAGTCAAAGAGGTGGCGACGTGCCCGCAATGGGATTTGCATATTTATTACGGCAAGCCGATGTTTGCGCACGAGAAAGAGGTACGCTTTCCTTACTCGCCCGGCCAGCCCGGTCATGAGATGACGGGCGTCGTGGCGGCGGCCGGTCCGGGGACGACGCTCGCTCCGGGTCAGAAGGTGGCAGCTTGGCGGGATGCCGGCCATCATCAGCCCGGCTGTTATGCCGAATATGTCCTGATGAAGGAAGACAATCTGCTGGCTTTGCCCGAGGAGCTCCCGTTCCGCAAAGCGATATCGCTGGAGCTGGCGATGTGCGTCGCGGCCAGTGTTATGAAAATGAAGCAGTACGAGGGCATCCGCGGCCGCCGGTGCGGCGTCAACGGTCTTGGCCCTGCGGGGCTGATCGCCGTGCAGATGCTGCTGGCCGAAGGAGCAAGCGAGGTAGTCGGGATCGATCCCAGCCCGCAAAGAAGAGATATCGCGCTGAGTCTCGGGGCGACGCTCTGCTGCGAGCCGGATTCGGAGGAGATCAGCAAGCGTGGCTCCGCCGGTGCGCTGGACCTCGCGATCGACTGCGTCGGTTATCCGCAGGCGGTGCGCAGCATTATGGACCGCACGAACAAGGCGGTGGCGCTGTTCGCCGTACAGCGGGACGATTACCCGCTGAGACACCAGGGATTAAGCGTGATCGGGTATCCGGGACATTTCCGGGAGGCGGCCAAATATTCGCTTGATTTGATCGTGAAGGGCCAGCTCGATTTCGGTCCGTTGATCAGCTTCGAGCTGCCGCTGGAGCAATACGCGGAGGGCGTGGGCATGCTGAAACGCCAGGAAGCGATCAAAATCTGTTTTATCCCGGGGAACTAAAGCGGCGCGACCGTCATCCCGGATTACCGGAGGGATTTCATGAAAGCGTATGCCGTTGTGTTTACGGACAAGGGAAAGGCCGCATATACCGAAGTGCAAGTACCGGAGCCGGTTGATTATGATGTAATCATCGACGTCGAATGTTCGTGGATCAGCACCGGCACGGAATCGTCGTACTTTCGGGGGGAACGGATCAGGGGCGAGACGCCTTACAAGCTCGGCGATCCGTGGCCGTTCCCGATCGTGGCCGGCTACCAGAAGGTCGGGATCGTCCGGCAGGTCGGCAAGGCCGTACAAGGCATCGTGCCTGGCGAGCGGGTATTCGCAGCGCTCAGCAGAGTATCGGGCATGTTCGAGCCCTATGGGGGCCATATCCATCCGGCCGTTACGCCGGCGGGTCAAATCTGGAAGCTGCCGCAAGGGGCTTCACCCGAAGATTATTGCGGTCTCGTGCTCACGCAGGTCGGGTACAACTGCGGGATGCGCCCGGATGTTACGCCCGGCGATGTGGCGGTTGTGATCGGCGACGGGCTGGTCGGGCAGTGGGCGGCGCAGACGCTGCTGCACCGGGGAGCGGAAGTGTTCGTGCTGGGCAGGCACGACGACAGGCTCGCCCATCTGCCGCCGCAGATCCGCGGTGTCCATACGCGGCGAACGGATGCCGTGTCGGCGCTGGAAGGCCGGAAGGTGGCGGTTGTCGTCGATTCGGTCGGCGACATGGATACGTTTTACGCGCTCCAGCCTTCCATGAAGCGGGACAGTCATCTCGTATCGGCCGGTTTTTTGGGCGAGAAGGGGCTCGTGGACATCCAGAAGCTGCGCGGGCAGGAGATTACGCTGCATACGCCCTCGGGCTGGACGGGCAAGCGGATGGAAGAGACGATTCAGGCGATCGCGGACGGCTGGCTGCAAACGTCGCCGCTGATCACGCACCGGTATCCGGCGGAGCGGGCGGCGGAAGCTTGGCAATTCATTCAGCAAAGCAAATCCGGCGCGCTTGGCATTGTGCTGAATTGGTGAGACTGGAAAGGTGAACCTGAAGACGGCACTCCTTCCCTCCTTCTGAGCTAAGGTGGCCCGAAAGGGAGTTGGCCGATGACTCGGCCCATCTTTAACCCCAGGATAAGCTCTGAAATGATATCCGTGCAAAAGGAGATCTGCATTCGTTTCCTCCTGAAAAGGGGCAGTTCGATGGTTAACGAATCGTATCGGGCTTATGGGCTGAATAACGACGTTTATGCAGGCTAACGAATCCGGGTATCGTTATCGAGCCGAAAGTGGAAAAAACCGACCCCGATTTGCGGGAATAACGATACAAGAGTTCGTTACAAATTCAAACGCCCGCATTCGGCTCTGATAACGAATGCTGGGTTCGTTAGCCGTACCATCGCATGGAAGAAAACACGACTGAGGGCGAGCGGCTGGAGCAATGGTGCCCGTTCCCTTCCACATGCAACGATTTGCACGTCAAAGAACCGTCCGGACGCTTTTCCGGACGGTTTTCGTTAAGTGACAGGAGACTCCGTACTATGCATCCGCTTAGGTCGGCAGAAGCACATCGCCGATCGGACGTCTCGGGCTTTTGAGCGCGGGCTCCAGCTCGTAGCCGATCCGGAACGTAAACACGGCGGCGTTAGCCGGAGCTGGAGTCGGAGCCGGAGCGGGATAACCCGCCGTCAGCTCTTTCAGGGCCCGGCCGAAACGGGCGTCGCTCCCGAGCGCTTCCTCGCGGTCTGCCCGCTCGTGGATTTGATTGAGCGGCTGAACGGCGAGGCCGTCGCGCACCGCCCTAAGGTGCATCCGCTGCCATAAACGGCCGGCGTGGAGCAGTCCGGCGACGTCGCGCTGATCGGGAATGAGAATGATGCCGAAGGCCGATGCGGTCGGTACCTGGACCAGCCGGGTGGACGTGAGCCAATAGGCGTCGGACTGTTCGTTCGACAAGTTCGGCAGCGTTTTGCCAAGCGTGCGGGCAAAAGCGGAATTGCCGGACGCATCGATCGTAACGCCGTCGGCCGACTGCTGCAGCTGCTTCCAATTATGACGGAACCACCGGTTGCTGTCCCGGGACTGGTCCGGATCTTGCGTAATCGCCTCCGTCGCCTCGACGATCAGTTGTCCGATCCGGGTTTTGTCCTCATCCGATTGCAGCCAGATCGTCCGGTGGGCTGCGTTATCCCCGCCCTCGGAGAGCGCGCGCAGCTGATCGGCCCCAACCTGGCGGCCGACGTCGTAAGCGGACCGGTTCGTATGCCGCAGCGGAATGTACTCGTGCAATTCGGACGACAGCCCGGTTCCCTGGCTTAGCCGTAAGGAGGCGATATGCGCCGGGTTGCCCGGGTCGGGCACATAGGCAATCTCCGCCTTCAAGCCGTGCGCGGCGGCGGTGATGCTCATATTCTCCAGCGCGCAGCCGAGGCCGATATGCATTTCGCGCAGCAGCGGGTCCATGGCGCCCAAGTTGCGCGAAGGGTCGGCGAACAGATCGACCTGATCCGGAGTGATCCGGAACAGCCACGGCTGCGAGTTGTGCGGAGACGAGGCGAGTATGGCGGCCCTCACGATGGACCGCTCCGCATCCTGCCCTTCGGAGTCCCAGTCGTCCCACGGCTCGTAAGCCGGGCCCTTGCCTGCCGAGAATACGCCTTGGCTGGACATCCTCCATACGCCGCCTCCCATCAGCAGAACGGCCCCGGCCGCCGCCACTTTGATGAAGGTGCGGCGGTTGACGCCTTTCGTTGTCTCGGCTTCCGGCTTGGCTTCTTCTTCTTGCTTACCCGATCGACGCTGAGTCTTCATCGTGCAGATCTCCTTTAATGAAGTAAGGTTGCATGAGCCGTTGTACGAGCCGGATGCCTTCCCGCATATGGGGGCGGTCGACGGCTTGGCCGGACAGCTCCAGAAAGGTCAGCCAGTTGCTGACAATAATCCAGCAGGCGGTTTGCACCTCCCGCATTTCTTCGGGATCGGCCGGTTTCCGGAGGATGCCGTCTTCGAAAAACGGCTCGAAAAACAGCGCCTGCTCCGTTATTCGGCGGCGGTACACCGCGTTACAGGTTTCGCGAAGCGATTCATCTTGTCCCAGCAGGGCGACCTGCTCCCGGTGAAAAAAACGGTACTCCCACAGCAGGGAGAAGTTGCGCTCAAGCACGGCCTCCAGATCGCTCCAGCGGACAGGGCGGCCGCCGGGCGGCTCCCATACCCGGTCCCAGTCTTCCATCATTTGCCGCAGCAGACTTTCGATAATGTCCGCTTTGTTGTGATAATGATAATACAAGTTGCCGGGACTGACGCCGGCATGCTCCGCGATATGATTTGTCGAGACGGAAGCGGTTCCGTGCAGGTTAAAGAGCTGAAGGGCGGTTTGCAAGATTCGCTGCTTCGTGGATAAAGGCTGAGGCAGGGGCGGACCCTCCCAATATCGAATTAGAGTAATTGCTCTAATGATAGGTAAATAGTGGGTATCTGTCAAGCTGAACACCTCCAGACTATAGTTCGCTAGAATTAGTTTTGCCGCTTATCCTCCTGGCCAAGTTGACTTCACAATCTAAAGTTACTATACTATTATAAGTAAAATCTATTATAATTACTGGTTGGAGGTTGGCATCATGAAAGTAGTAGCCATCGTAGGAAGCATTCGCAAAGAATCTTATAACCGGAAACTGGCCGAATATGTCCGTGATCGGTATCAGGACCGCTTCGAGCTTGAGATATTGAGCCTTCGTGAGCTCCCGTTTTACGATCAGGATATCGAGAACGAGCCGATCGCAGCCGTTCGGGATTTCAAGAGCAAGGTCGCGGAAGCGGACGCCGTTCTCTGGGTGATACCGGAATATAACGGCACGATTCCCGGCGTGCTCGGCAACGCAATCGACTGGATGTCGCGCATTGACCGCGTTCTTCTCGGGAAACCGTCGTGGATCATGGGCGCGTCGATGGGCAACCTCGGAACCGTTAAGGCTCAGATGAGTCTGCGCTCCACTTTGTTCGCTCTCCAATCTCCGCTTCTTCCGGGTAATGAAGTGTATGTCGGCGCGGTGCACGAGAAGATCGACGCTGCGGGCAACCTGACTCATGAGCCGACCGTCAAGTTTCTGGATTCCGTCGTCGACAACTTTATCGCTTGGTACAACCGCCTCCCTCGCTAAGAGGAGCGGACGACCCGGCCCGGCAGCCCGCTGCCGGGCTTTTTGCCGTTGCGCCAGAAAGTTTAAAATTACTAAGTTGGCAGGGCTTCGAAGCGTTGCTTTAAAAATGCAAAATGGGAGTTTCTGTACCATGAATAGCTGCCGCTTGCGCAGGGCCATTCATCGTAGCAAAAGCTTCGTTTAGTAGCTTTCTAATCGTTCACAAAATATGCCGGTCCCCTGCAAGCGGCAATGCGTTGAGATCGGGGGCGTTTTCGTATATGATGTTATAGAAAAATGGGCTTGACCCGACCAAGATGACTATACGATAAAGCGAGCTGATTCCATGTATCCACATACGTTAACTTATAAAATGCCTGCCGAATGGGCGGAGCATGAGCGCACGTTTATTTCCTGGCCGGTGCAGGCGTCCATGGTATATCCGGACCAATACGACCGGGTCTGTGACGGCTATGCGCAGATCGTGAAGGCGATCGCCGAGTTCGAGCCGGTGACCGTTATAGTGAATCCGGACGATGCCGAGCGGGTTGGACGATATTTTGACGTGCCGAACGTGGAGCTTCTGCCGATTCCGCATAATGACGCCTGGTTCCGCGACAACGGACCGACCTTCGTCGTGAATCCCGAAGGGGATGTGGCCGGCGTGAACTGGAAGTTCAACGCATGGGGCGGCAAATACGCGCCGTGGGATCTGGACGACGGGGTAGCCCCGCAAATTTTGGAGCGCTACGGCGTCCGGCGGTTTGACGCGCCTCTGGTGATGGAAGGCGGTTCGATCCATACCGACGGCGAGGGGACGATTCTGACGACCGAGGAGTGTCTGCTCCATCCGAACCGGAACCCCGATTTGTCGAAGGAGAACATCGAGGACTATTTGAGCAAGTTCGTGAACGCGGATAAGGTGATCTGGCTGAAACGTGGATTAAGCGGAGACGAGACGGACGGGCATGTGGACAATATCGCCTGCTTCGCCGCCCCCGGCACGATCATCATTCAAGTATGCGAGGATCCCGAGGACGACAACTATGCGATTACGCAGGAAAACTTGAAGCTGCTGAGCGAAGCGGTGGATGCCCAAGGCCGGCCGTTCGAAATCATCAAGATCCAGCAGCCTCCGATGGCCGAGTACGAAGGAAGCCGTCTGACGCTCAGTTATTTGAACTTCTACTTCGTCAACGGCGGCATCATCCTGCCGGTATTCGGCGGAGAGGCGGCGGAGACGGACCGGCTTGCCGAGCAGACGCTTCAGGCAGCATTCCCGGAGCGGCGCATCCGCACGGTCGACGGCATGGCGATTATCCGCGAGGGCGGCAACGTTCACTGCACGACGCAGCAGATGCCCGTTCTCCCCCGCAAATAAATCAGGCTAGGATAAGAAGGAGGATTCCCAATGAGAACCATTAAAGTAGCTGCGACCCAGATGAGCTGCTCTACAAATATAGAAGAGAATATTAGCAAAGCCGATGCGCTGGTGAGACAAGCTGCCGCGCAAGGCGCGCAAATTATTCAGCTGCAGGAGCTGTTCGAGACGCCGTACTTCTGTCAGAAGGAAAAAGCGGACTATTACGTCTACGCGACCGAGCTGGAGCAAAACAAGGCGATCAACCACTTCAAAGAGTTGGCCCGGGAGCTTCAGGTTGTGCTGCCGATCAGCTTTTACGAGAAAAAAAATTACGCCCGCTACAACTCGCTCGCGGTCATCGACGCCGACGGCAAGGTGCTCGGCAAATACCGCAAAAGCCATATTCCGGACGGTCCGGGCTATGAGGAGAAATTTTACTTTAATCCGGGCGATACGGGTTTTAAGGTATGGAACACGCGTTACGCCAAAATCGGGGTAGGCGTATGCTGGGACCAGTGGTATCCGGAGGCGGCGCGGTGCATGGCGCTTATGGGCGCCGAGCTGCTGTTCTATCCGACGGCGATCGGTTCCGAGCCGCAGGACGGCTCGATCGATTCGAAGGATCACTGGCAAATGTGCATGCGCGGCCATGCCGCTTCCAACCTGATGCCGGTCATCGCATCGAACCGGGTCGGCGTCGAGAGCGACGAAGATTCTTCGATCACGTTTTACGGCTCTTCGTTTATCGCGGGCCCGCAAGGCAACAAAGTGGCGGAAGCGGGTCGGACGGAGGAGACGGTGCTCGTCGCCGAATTCGACCTGGACCAGCTCGAGACGCAGCGGATCGAATGGGGGATTTTCCGCGACCGGAGGCCGGATCTGTACAAAATGATCGCTTCGTATGACGGAGATATTACGATTTAAGGAAAGCTGCGCTCCTCTAGATTGTGCGATAGAAGTACCGCTAAGGCGTTGTCATCCGGCGCCGGCGGTACTTTTATTGTTGTCCGAAACATAGGTGCCGCATCGCAAGGGAATGATCCTTTTTTTGTAACAAATGTAGTAAACTATGAGGGGAGGGGGTCATCCAATAGCGGGCAAACCCATCTCCTGACACAGGATTAGGTCTTACTTTGTCAAAAAAGACTTTCGGGGCTCTAAATTGCAATCGAGTGGGGTGCGTTTGGCGGCGGAAAAAAAAGGGGTTAAGAGCTGCTAAAAGCTCCTATTTCGTCGAAAATCAGGGCGAGGGTAGAAATAGAAGGTTCAAACAGCTCTTATTGGTTTGGAATAGCCTGTTTCTTTGGCAGGGAGGCTCTACTGTAACCAGCTAGGGAGCCGGAAGCTGGATAAGGGTGGCGCCGGAACCCCTGGAACTCGCCGAACCCTGGAACCCAGAACCCCGGAACCCCTATTCGACGGATTCATGCTAAACTTGAGAATTGATAGCGTTTGCATAGAATATAATGAACAATCAATTCGGGAGGACGGTAAAGACAGACCAAGTGAAACAGAGCGGATAGAACGCAGATAGAGAAAAACAGAGCAACAGAGCAGCAGGGCAACGGAGCAATGGAGCAAAGGAGCAAAGGAACGGCAGATCAACAAGAGCAGCAGACTAACAGAGAAACAGCGCAAAACAGCTTGACGGGGGTTACCAGTGCCCGTCCTAAACAAATCAATCAAACCCAACCCAAAAGCCACCCCCCTATCCGGTATCCAAGGAGCGGATCGAATGCTCAAAAAGCTGATGAACTCCCCGACGACGTATGCGCTCGGCATGTTCGCGATGATGATTCCGACCCAGGCTTTCAGCTCGTTCTACAGCTACTTTTACGTGGAGAAGCTCGGACTCGGCGTCGGTCTCGCCACCTTGGCCCGGGTCATCTATCTGATCTGGGACGCGGCCAACCAGCCGCTGTTCGGGTATTTGTCGGATCGGACGCGAACCCGGTGGGGACGGCGCAAGCCGTGGATCGTCTCCTCGATTCCGCTGTTTATGGCGACGTTCATTATGGTGTTTGCGGTGCCGGACGGATTGTCGGGTTTTAGTTTGTTTGGCTGGTTTGTTGTGGCGCTAGTTTTGTTTGAGGGCGTGTCGACCATCATCTGGGTGAACTACGGAGCGCTCTTCCCCGAGCTGTTCCGGGGCGACCGGGCTAGGGCGAAAGCTTCCGCGGTCCAGCAAGGGTACCAGATCGCTGCTATCCTGATCGCGTCGGTGTTGACGCCAATTCTGTTCGCGGCTATCGGATTCGGGTACATGTCGGTCGTGTTCGCCGCCGTATTCGCCTTATTTATGATCGGATTCGTCGTGACGACCCAGGAGAACAAGCAAGCCAGCGTCGAGCCGCCCTTGCCGATTATGGAAGCGTTCCGCTCGACTTTACGGAACAAGCAGTTCTGGATATTCAACATCGCCAATTCCTTCGCTCAGACGGTAAACGGGCTGCTCGGCTCGTCCATCCCGTTTTACGCCAAATACGTTCTGCACGTACCGGAACCGCAAGTATCGCTGCTGCTGGCCAGCGTATTCGTGCCTGTCATTCCGCTAGTGGCGGTCTGGTACTGGATCGTCCGCAAGCTCGGGGGGCTGAGGGGATGGCGTCTGTCTCTGATCGCCTACGGACTCTCCGTCATTCCGCTATGGTTTGCGACCGGACTCGGCACCGGCATCGCGGCGGGTATCGTCGTCGGTTTCGGTCTGGCCGGGTTTCTCGTCACGCCGCCGGTGGTTACGGGACAAATTATCGACCAGGATTACGAGCAAACGGGCAGCCGCAGGGAGGGCGTGTACACGGCGGTCGGCGGTTTTATAACCCGCTCCAGCGGACTGATCTCGGCGCTGGCGTTCTGGATCGTGGGCATGATCTTCGGCTACGTGAGCGGCGAAAATCCGGGACCCGATCCGGAGTCGACCTTCCGGTATCTGATCAGCGTCGTTCCGCTTTGTCTGCTGGCCGTCTCGATGATCATCTCTTTCTTTCTCCCCAGACTGCCGGGCGGCGGCAGCGGGCTAGGGAAACAGTAGCTATACGGGAGGATACCGCACCTAATGAGCAAACATCTGATTATCAATTGCGACGACTTCGGCCAAAGCACGGCCGCGAATCAGGCGATCATTCATCTGTTGGAGGAGGGCAAAGTATCTTCGGCGACGATCATGCCTCCCGCCCCGGCGTTTGAAGCGGCGGCGGCCTGGTGCAGAGACAGAGGGAAGGGGCGCGCGCAAGTCGGCCTCCATCTGACCTTAACGAGCGAGATCGATGGACTGCGCTGGAAAAGCCTGACCGGTCTTCCTTCTCTTCACGACGAGAGCGGCTTCATGCACCGGACAGTAGCCGAGTTCGAGCGGAAGGCGGTTACGCGGGACGTCGTCGCCGAGATGCGGGCGCAGTTCGAAGCCGTGAAGCAGGCCGGCATTGCAATCACTCACGTAGACAACCATATGGGCAGCCTGTACGGGATGGCCACGGGGCGGAGCCATATTCCGCAGGTGATGCTGCAATGCTCCAGACGGGGCTTGCCGTTTCGCTTGTTCCGCCGCATCCACAGCAAGGACAAGTTGCTCGCTTCGATTCCCCACGCCGAGCGGATGCTCGCTCCCGCCGTCGCGCTGGCCGACGTCCTCGGCGTTGCCGTGCCGGACTATTTGCTGTCGCACTCGTATCATATCGAGGAAGGGGAGACGTACGAATCGTTCAAGCGGATGCTGATCGACAAGCTGTACGATCTGCCGGAAGGTGTGAGCGAGACGTACATTCACCCGGCGGTGGACGACGACCGGCTGCAAGCCGTCATTCCCTCGTGGACGAAGCGGGTGTGGGAGTACAAGCTGATGTTCGATCCCGATTTTGCCCATGCCCTGCGTGATGCTAAAGTAACGTTGACCGACTATAGATACGTCCGGGAGCACAGACGGCAATCCCGAATCCGCTCGGCGGGGACGCTGCTGAAGTCATTGATGAGCCGTAAAAAATGAAGCGAAATGCCTGCCGGAAACCCCGGCCCGGTACCGCCGCCCGTGCTGCATCCGGTGCCAGTTGGTTGCGCTGCATGACGCAGTCGGCAGCACCTCCCCTCCTCCGCACGAGGCCAATTGGCCTGCACCCGCCCATGCTGCTTGCGAAAGCGGCTTTTTCGTTTTGCGCCCGCATCGGAGAAGTGGAAGCCGGCTCGATTTCGCAGCTCATACGGGGTATAATGGACATAACCAAGGCGAACGTATGTTTTATTGCAGATTGCAGGGGCGCCTAAACAATCGAGCGGCAGGTGAGGACATGTCCGAGCAGATCGTCTACATTTCCGTGCGGGCGCTTGTGGAATACGCCTATCTCGGGGGCAGCATCGAGGCGGGCTTCCAGTCCGGAGCTCCGCTGACGGAAGGTACGAAGGCGCACCGGGTCATTCAGCACACTTACAAGGAAACGGACCGCAAAGAAGTGTATGTGCAGGGCGAGATCCCGTACGGCGGGCTGGTATTTCAACTGGACGGGCGCTGCGACGGGCTCCTTGGCGGGGAAGACGGGACGTATACGATCGACGAGATCAAGTCCACCTCCCGCGACCTGGAGCTGATCGGGGAGGATACGCATCCCGTACATTGGGCGCAGGCGTTATGTTATGCGTATCTGTATGCCCAAGCCGAACAGCTCGGACATATGCGAGTGCGTCTAACTTACATCCACCGGAAGACGGAGGAGCAGAAACGGTTCGAACGGTCGGCCGGATTCGAAGAGCTGGAGTCGTTCGTCCGGGGCCTTGTGGAGACGTACGCCCCCTATGCCGTCCTGCAGACGGACCACGCCCGCCGCAGAGACCGCTCCATCAAGGAGCTGGCGTTTCCGTTCGAATCTTACCGGCAAGGACAGCGCAACTTCGCCGCGGCGGTATACAAGTCGATAGCGGACAAGAAAAGGTTGTTCGCGAGAGCTCCGACCGGTACGGGCAAAACGATCTCCACGCTGTTTCCTTCCGTCAAGGCGATTGGGGAGGGGCTGCTGCAGCGCTTTTTCTATGTGACGGCGAAGACGACGACGCGGACCGCTGCGGAGGAAGCCTTTGCGTTCATGCGCTCCAAGGGGCTTCATATGCGCTGCGTGACGCTGACGGCCAAGGAGAAGATCTGTTTCAAGGAAGAGACGATCTGCCATAAAGATCATTGCGAATACGCGGACGGTTACTACGACCGGATACAGGGAGCGATTCTGGATCTGCTGTCGGAGCAGAACGCAATTACCCGGGAGGTTATAGAGACGTATGCGCGCAAGCACCGGGTGTGCCCGTTCGAATATTCGCTTGATGCCGCCTACGCCGCGGATGCGGTCATCTGCGATTATAATTATGTATACGATCCCCGGATCGCGCTGAAGCGGTTGTTCGAGGAGCAGCGGAGACGAACTGCGGTGCTGGTCGACGAGGCTCATAACCTGGTGGACCGGGGGAGAGAGATGTACTCCGCCGCTTTGACGAAGGCGCCTTTTCTCGAACTGAAGCGGCTGGCCAAAGGACTGAGCCCGGCGCTCCACGATGCGGCCAAAGCGGTGAACAACGCGTTCATCCAGCTTCGCAAGGAGCATGCCGAGCAGAAGCATGCGGTCTTTCAGGAGGCGCCGATCCTGCTGCTCCCGCTTCTGGAGTCGTTTGCCGGGATCGCCGAGGCGGAGCTGGCGGGCCCCTCATCGGCAGAGCTCCGGCCGCTGCTGACGGATACGTATTACGCGGTCCAGTCTTTTATCCGAACATTCGGTTATTATGACGAGAAATATATAACTTATGCGCTGTTCGAGAGAAGCGACGTGACGGTGAAGCTCTTCTGTCTCGACCCGTCGGGGCTGCTCCGGCAGATGGGGAAAGGGTATCGCTCGCACGTCTCGTTCTCGGCGACGCTTGCGCCGCTGGCGTATTACCGGGATATGCTCGGCGGGGATGCGGACGATTACACGATGGCGATCCCGTCGCCGTTCCATAAGGAACAGCTGGACGTGCTGCTGCTGCCTCTGTCTACCCGCTACCGCGACCGGGAACGCTCTTATGCGCCGATCGCCAATCTGTTGCACCGGGTTACGAGGGAGCGGGCGGGCAATTACCTTGTATTTTTCCCGTCCTATGAATATATGAATGAGGTTGTGGCCCGGTTTGCCGAGCGCGAGCCGGCCGGTCCGGTACTCGTACAGAGCGGAGGCATGTCCGAGGAGGAGCGGGATGCGTTTCTGGGGGCGTTCCGGGAGGACGCCGAGCTGCCGACTACCGGCTTCGCGGTTATGGGCGGCGTTTTCTCCGAAGGGATCGACCTGACGGGCGACCGGCTGACCGGGGTCGTGATCGTCGGTGTAGGACTGCCTCAGCTTGGGCTGGAGCGCGATTTAATCAAACGGTATTTCGACGAGACGGGGAAGAGCGGGTTCGACTACGCGTACAAATTCCCGGGCATGAATAAAGTGCTGCAAGCCGGAGGGCGGCTGATCCGCACCGAGACGGACCGCGGAACGCTCGTGCTCGTCGACGACCGGTTCCTTCAACCGGGGTACCGCGTGATGCTGCCGGACGAGTGGAAGCCGGTTCAACTGGTCGGCGAGGACGGGAGAGACCGCCGATAGGTAGGCCAGGGTCGCCCTCGAGAAGGAAAGCGCCGGCATAACGATGCCGCCCGAAGATGCCCCTGGCGAATAACCCCCGCTAAGGGGGAAGAACGGCAGGAAAAACAGGTTCGGACACAAAATATTCACAATTGTCGAAAATTGTTTTTTCCCAATTTTACAGAAGAGGGTATAATAAGAATCACATAGAGTTCCGTCTGTACCTGTTCCTGCTCACCGGCACAGAAAGACATGATTATGCGGCTTGAACGCCTGAACGACCAACCGGGAAGCGCCTAACGGCCGCGTTCCGGCCGTATTTGTGAAAAATGGTACAAATACGCAGGTATTCGAGAATTTCTATCGCTAACTTACGGATTTACTCGTTAAACGGGGCTTGTTCTCCGGTTTACACCGTTTCTCTTGCGAAGAAGCGTCACGTCTACCTGGCTTGAACAGGGATTGGAACAAAACAGGGCTTCTATTTTAATGCAAAGGAGGACGTTTACTAATGTCACAAACATCCACGCAAGAAGCGGCGCTTACTTCCGCTCCCGCGGCACCACAAACGGATGTGCTCGATCAACTGATGAAACCTGAGGTGCAGCAATCGCTAACGGTATTGGTCGAGAACTTGCCGAAACTGGCCGAGATGGTCACGATTTTGACGAAAACGTATGATGTCGTCCAAAACGTCGTAACCGACAAAGTACTGATTGATGATCTGAAAGTAGGTATGGAGGAGTTCGTGAAGCCGATAGCGGATAAAGCTAAAGGCGTCGCCGCCGCCGCGATTGAAGCTAACGACCGCACTCAAGCGGAAGCGAGCACAATCGGGCTGTTCGGACTGCTCAAAATGCTGAAAGACCCGCAAGTTCAGCAAACGCTTCGCTTCGCTCAAGCTTTCCTGGAAGTGCTCGGCGAGCGCAAAAATCAAAACGGCTGATTCCCGGCCGCAGCGACACAAAAGGCGTATGGATTCGATTAGCCGCTTTTTTTGCGGTAATTTTTCATTTCCCGGTATGGAAAGCTTGATGTCGCTTCCGGGCGATCAAGCAAGGCTGCGTGTTCATCTTGGTTTTCCCAAAACGCGCAAATCAGGACGGAGGATAACAGTATGTCGAAGCAAATAGTAATTTTGGGCGGCGGCTACGGCGGTTTGCTCGCTGCATTGACGACGCGCAAATATATGTCGGCTGAAGAGGCTACGATTACAGTCGTCAATCGTTTCCCGACTCACCAGATCATTACGGAGCTGCACCGTCTTGCTGCTGGCAGCCTGAACGAGAAATCCGTGGCGCTTCCGCTGGAGAAGCTGCTGCGCGGCAAACAAATCAATCTGATGATTGATACGGTTCAAGAAATTACCCCGGATCAGAAGCAAGTGAAGCTGGCCGGCGGCGCTTTCCTCCGTTACGACGTTCTGGTCGTAGCGATGGGCAGCGAAACGGCATTTTTCGGTATCCCGGGACTGCAGGAGCACAGCTTCACGCTGAAGTCGGTTAGCGACGCCAACAAGCTCCGCGCCCACATCGAAGCAAGCATCGAAAAATATAGCAAAACTAGCGACAAAGCCGACGCTACGTTCGTTGTCGGCGGCGGCGGTCTGACCGGTATCGAGCTCGTTGGTGAACTCGCGGACATGCTGCCTCAGCTGTGCAGCAAATATGCGGTCGACTTCAGCGAAATTTCGTTGTATTGCGTAGAAGCAGCTCCTTCCATCCTGGCCGGATTCGCGCCTGATCTCGTGCAGCGCGCGCAAACGAGCCTGGAGAAGCGCGGCGTAGAGTTCCTGACCGGACTTCCGATTACGGAAGTGAAGCCGGGCGAGGCGTTCCTCAAAGACGGCCGTTCGATCGTAACGAACACGATCGTATGGACCGGCGGCGTACAAGGCAACTCGGTTGTCGCAAACTGTGGCATCGAAGTCAACCGCGGCCGTGCTACCGTAACGGAAGGCTTGCAATCGACTTCGCATCCTGACATCTTCGTGGCAGGCGACAGCGCTGTCGTGATGAGTCCGGAAGGCCGTCCGTTCCCGCCAACCGCTCAGCTTGCTTGGCAAATGGGCGAAACGATCGGCTACAACATCTTCGCTTACTTCAAAGGCGCGACGATGAACACGTTCCAGCCGGTATTCTCCGGTACGCTGGCCAGCCTGGGCCGCAAAGACGCGATCGGAACGATCGGCGGCAACCAGACGAAGCTGAAAGGCGCGCTGGCTACGTATATGAAGGAAGCGAGCAACATTCGCTACCTGAGCCATATCAACGGTTTGTTCACGCTGGCTTATTAATCGGCTGCGATGAGAAAAGGGTGCCCTCGGGCACCCTTTTTTTCGTAGGGAGTATGTGTAAGTTTTCAGTAAGGCTGTCCCTATGCTGGAGTGAAATGAGGGGCTTCCTTAAAAGAAAAGGAGCCTTACCCCCTTAGTTAAGGGAGGCGGCTTGGTGTAGCAATGGAGGGAATATTCCTATTCAAGATTCGCCGAAAGTCAACGGTTATTCATAGGTGAAGCGGAAGAGTTACTTCCGTTATTCCCGCGATGTACGTTACTTTCACGCAATAGCGGAAGTTTGGTTTCCGTTATTTCGGTTTTTTTGGGGGATACGGGCGATTATCCTGGAAATAGCGGAACAAAGGGTTCCGCTATACGTCGAATTCCTGCTGCAAAAATCAGATAACGGAAGTATTACTTCCGGAAGAAACTTCACAGGCTGCGGGTTGAAGTCGATTGCTGCAACAAACGTATGGACTTGCACGCCAATAAACTGTCCGGACGCGCGTATCCTGGCGGGGTTTTCTTGGAGCAAGCAATCCGCAGACAACTGCAGCCCCACTCAGATAGTAAGGTAAGTCAATACAGACAGCAGAACCGACGTAACGGTCATCGCCAGCAAAGGCTTCAACGCTTTCGTACGGAGCTGCTTCAGATTGACGTTCAGGCCGAGTCCGACCATGGCCATCGACAGAAGTACGGTAGTAACGAGAGATACGCCATCCAGAACCGAAGCCGATACGGGAATGTAGTCGCCGAGCACATAACTGCCGATAACGCTCATCGCGATAAAGCCGACCATAAACCACGGGAACTCCACTTTGGTCCCGGACTGATACGTCCCGGAACGTTTCTTCCAGCCGATCAGCAGCAAACAGAGCGGAACGAGCAGGAACACGCGTCCCAGCTTGGCAAGCAGTCCCGTCGCGAGCGCGTTCGGTCCCCCGGGCTCGGCCGCCAGCGCCACATGGGCGATCTCGTGAAGGCTGACGCCGGACCACGCTCCGTATTGGTCCGGTGTTAACGGCAGCAGCGGCATCAACAGCGTATAAGCAACGGCGAATAGGGTGCCGACCAAGGCGATCATACCGGCGCCGATCGCCGTGTCCTCGTCCTTGGCGTTCATGATTGGAGAGACGGCCGCAATGGCCGCCGCACCGCAGATGCCCGTGCCGATCCCGACCAGCAGCGTTAAGGCCGAGTCGGCTTTCAGACGTTTGCCGATCCAGACGGTGAGCGCGATGGCGAATGCGATCGTGGCCGCGTCGCGGACCAGCAGGCCCAGCCCTTCATTCAACACCACGTCGATGTTCAGCTTCAGTCCGAACAGGACGATAGCGAGCCGCAGCAGCGTTTTCGAAGAGAAGCGGATGCCCGCCCGGAGCGGCTCCGGATACCCGCGAAAATGACGGTAAGCAACGGCGACGCCGATCGCGCAGGCTAACGGGCCGGCCCTGTTGAAACCGGGTAATTGGGCGAGCCCCCAGCCCAGCATAGCGAGCACAAAGGTAAACGCTACTCCGTACGCCCACAGCCGATATGACGCTGTTGCGGTTGTGCCGGCATGCCGCTGCGTGGTCTTCTCCGATGGGGGAGCGTCAGATCCAGCGTTTCTCCCCGTAGTTTTTGCCGTTTCTTCGGCTTGTCGTGCATAGGAAGCCGACGCCGCGTCCGGGCGTGTATCCGGCGTCTTGTCCGTTCGATGGTAGGTGAGATCAGGCTTTACGCCCGGTGCCATCCTTCTGTTGGGTACAGTCATTCTGAGCACCTCCGGTTTCGTCACCTTCAGCATACGGCGTTCATTGAAATAAGGGAAATAAATCGTTATGATATAAACGATAAGTTTTAACTTATGGTTGGATGGGGTTTTGAGATGGATGGTCAGATTATCGGATTCTCGATCCTCTTCACCGGGCGATGCGGTTGCGATAATCAGTTGACGATGACATGACATTGCGGGGGGGAGTTCGGATGGATCAGGCACTGCTTGTCTTTATTACGGTCGCGGAGAAAAAGAACTTCACCCGGGCGGCGGAAGAGCTGCATATGACGCAGCCGGCGGTCAGCCAATATATCCAGATGCTCGAGCGAAACGCCGGAACGAAGCTGCTTGACCGCAGCAGCAAGCACGTTCAGCTGAACAAAGCCGGCGAGATCGTCTACCACCACGCCAAAGAAATCGTCGGATTATATTCGCGCATGCAGTACCTGGTCGACGATCTGCTGCACAAGGCTACCGGGCCATTGGCGATCGGGGCGAGCTATACGTTCGGGGAGTATGTGCTTCCGCGTATTATCGCCAGACTGCAGGAGCAGTATCCTTTGATCCAACCGGCGATCACGATCGGCAATACGAAGGATATCTCGGAGGGGGTAGCCGGAAATGAGCTTGAGATCGGTATCGTCGAAGGCGAATTTCGTCATGAGAAGCTGCAAATCGAGCCTTTTGCGGAGGATCTGATGGATGTCATGGTGTCGTCCGCCCATCGACTGGCCGGGCAGGAGCCGGTGGCAATCACGGACTTGGCGGAGGAGACCTGGATCGTACGGGAGTCCGGCTCGGGGACTAGAGATGCGGTGGAATCGATGTTCGCCAGGCTTGGATTCAGACCGAGGTCGTTTATGGAATTCGGCAGCAACCAGCTGATCAAAGAGTCGGTAGAGGCGGGGCTCGGCATTACGCTGCTATCGAGATGGGCCGTCCGCAAAGAAATCGCCCTTGGCACTTTGAAGCGATTGCACGTACAGGGAACCCCCGTTGCGCGCCGGTTTTATTTGATCACTCCCGCAACGAAGTTCCACACCCGGGCCGCGGATGTGTTCCGGGAGCTGCTGCTGCAGGACCGGGCTTCGATTCCGCTCTGATGACATGCCGGAGCATACGTATGTGCGGAACTGCCCGCAGCCCGGGAGATCACCGCGAAGCGTTCAGGTCACCTTTTCATCTTTACACCGATTCATGCCGTCCCTCCATCCGGAAGCGGCTGCTTGCCGAACCGTTCAGCCTTTCAACAAAAACGAATTCCCTTCCTCATCCACAAATGCAACGTAGGTGCCCCACTGCATCGTTTTCGGCTCCCCTTGGAATAAAACCCCGTTGCGCTTCATCGTCTCGTAAGTTGCGCCAATGTCCTCGCAGTCAAATACGAGGGACGGCTTCAGCTCGCTCCAGTTGTCCATCATACTTCGCGGATAGATAATGAGCGCCGTTTCCGCGCCAAACGGAGCGACCTCGATCCAGCTTCCGGAAGCGCCCATCGGCGTTTCCCTCACAATATGGAATCCGGCTTTCTCCGACCAGAATGCTTTGGCGCGCTGCTGGTCTTCTACGTATATGGCCGCCGTTGCAATTTTGGTAATCACCTGCGAATCCCTCCTGTCCATTCCTAGTATGCCACCAAGCGCAACGTAACATTATGCTCACCTCACGCCCCGGCGGTTCGGTCCGCAGCCGTACGGCCACTCGACCTCAGACCGGGTTCCAATACATTCCGAAGTCCGTAGAGCGGGGGAGGGGGCAATGGTATGATGGTAACAGTGAACAACAGGGAGAGAATCAAGAACATTAGGAGTGACGGATATGTGGAAACGTTGGGGGCTGCCGGTATTGCTGGCGGGAATGATCGGGATAACGGGCTGCGGCTTCGCTATGAAAGAAGGGAAGAGGGAGCTGGAACTTCCCGCACAATCGATAGAAACGCTTCAAGTGGATACCGCGTCCGGCGACTTTACGATAAAAGGCGACGATCAGGCGGATTCGATCCGGGCAGTCGCTACGATTCGCAGCGCCCAGGGGGCGGAGGATAAAGCGGTGGTGTTTACGCTCGAGAAGGACGGCAAGACGGCCAAGCTCGCCTCCCGATTCAAGTCGGAGTTCGGCTTCAACAACCGGTCGATGGATATTACGGTGACGGTGCCGTCCAAGCTGAACGTGACGGTAGACGACGAATCGGGTGACTTGCACATTTCGGATATACAAGGAGACGTCAGCATCATCGATCAATCCGGAGATATGGTGGTTAAAGGCGTCCAAGGCAAGATCGAGATCAAGGACCAGTCCGGGGATATCGAATTGACCGGCTCTTCCGGCGACGTGAAGATCGACGACCAATCGGGTGATATGAAGATCCGCAATCATACCGGCGATGTAACGATCAACGACGAGAGCGGAGAGATCGAGCTTCGCGATATCAACGGCAGCGTCGTCATCGATGACGAGAGCGGCGACATCATCATCCGGGGCGTGGAGAAGGACGTTACGATACGCAGCGACGGATCGGGCGGCGTAGAGGTCAGCGACGTGAAGGGATCCTATACGAACAAAGAGTAATACGGGTAGAAACGATCGGATGAAGGAACTGAGAGTGAGAACTGAAATCAGATCGAATCCGATATAATGGGAGCAGGAGAGCGGATAAAAGCCCTCCTGCTTTTATTTTAAACTTGCGCCGCTGGGGGTTCCACCGATCAAGCGTGTATACGTCTCGCTGTCGCAGATAACAAACAGCTTGGCGTCTTCGGGAATCGGCTCATCCAGTCGTCGGCTGACGTTAAGGTTGTCGCCATCAGAAAGCAAGGTTGCGCCTTCCTGCAGCAGTTCCTCGAAGGCGTCGCGGAACGTTTTCCATTGAGGACGTTTGCGGATCTCGTACAAATCGCCGCCATCGTGGCTTGTCAGCAACTGCGAGACAAGCCGTGACGCTCCGTGGTTGAAGGCGGAGCGCACCGCAAGCCGGGACACCGTCTCCGAGCCGACGATAAATTCATCTACTTTCACATGTGTAAAGTTCGGTATATTGTTCCGGTCCCTTACTTCCACAACGGTATGGACGTGTTGAAAGTATCGCTCGATCGTTGTGGCGATCAGCAGCGTTTTGCCGTCAATAAACGAGCTGTCCCGGATGAATAGCTGGTTTTCCGTCATATCGTCGGCGAATAAAAATACGGATCTCGCTTTGGATAGATTGGCGCTGTCCAGCGTCTCCCGCAGCACGGGATTGCCCTGAATATAGTGGACTCGTTCATCGGAGACAGGAGTTTTCGGGAGCTGGGCAATCAGGACGATCTCCGCTTCGGGGTCGCTTCGCCGAATTTCCTGTATGGCGAGTTCGGCGTGTTTGCTCCAATCGATCAGCACAAAGTGACTTTCGCCCGTGTAACGCAATTTGCCCTCCTCCTTTTTGCGGTGATATGCGAAGATGAAGTCGATCATCTTGCTGATAACAACGGATATAAGGCTGATCCCGAACAAGTACAGAAATATGCCAAGCAGCTTTCCGGGCACGGTGTGCGGATAAAAATCCCCATATCCGACCGTAGTGACCGTTGTCATCACCCACCAGAAGCCGTTAAACGGATTCTCGTAGGTTTCCGGCTCCAGCCAGTAGATCAAAAACGAGCTGAGCAGCAGGAGAAGACCGGCTGTTCCGAAAACGACCCGGTTGCTCATATGAATCATGCGTAGAAATAGTTTGCTGAAAAATAACATGCGAGCACCTCCGTAAAGGACGCCGGAAAGAACGGCCGTATGTCCGTTTGAAGGGAATTATAGCACAGATAAAGTGAATTGCGCGACGAACGTCTCGGCATCCCGGTAACCGTGCATGCGGAAGGTTGCGCTCTCTATAAAGCTAGGCCGGATTCGGTTCGCCCTGATCCTGCGGAAACTGCAAATCGTACAATCTGCGGTATTTGCCGTTTAGGGCGAGCAGTTGGTCGTGCGTGCCGGACTCGGCGATGGTGCCTCCGTCCAAGACGACGATCCGGTTGGCCGACTGGATGGTGGAGAGCCGGTGGGCGATGACGAGACACGTACGTCCGGCCAGCAGGCGGGATAATGCGTCCTGGATCAGGTGCTCGGACTCCGTATCGAGCGAGGCGGTCGCTTCGTCGAGCACGATCAGCCGCGGATTTTTCAAGATCGCACGGGCGATCGACAGGCGCTGTTTCTGGCCGCCCGACAGCTTCACGCCGCGTTCCCCAATCTCCGAGTCGTAGCCTCTGGGAAACGATGCGATAAAGTCGTGGGCGTTCGCCGCTTTGGCTGCCGCCGTAATCTCCTCTTCGGTCGCATCGGGCTTGCCGTAACGGATATTGTCGCGTACCGTACCGTTGAAAAGTACGATATCCTGCGACACGACGCCCATCTGCTCGCGCAGCGACTTTAGCGTAATGTCCTTCAGCTCGTATCCGTCCACCGTAATGAATCCTTGCTGCGGGTCATAGAAACGGGCGATCAGATGGGCGACGGTCGATTTACCCGCGCCGGACGGTCCGACCAGAGCAGTCACTTTGCCCGGATCGATCTCCAGATTGAAATCTTTCAAAACCTGCACGTCACTCGAGTAGGAAAACCCGACGCCGCGAAACCGGATATGGCCGCAGACGGGCGGGAGCGGGATCGCGTCCGGTTTTTCCGTCACCTGCGGTTTCGTCTCCAGCACCTCGGTAATACGCTCGTAGGCGGCGGCAGACTGCTGGATCGTATTCAGGATGCGGCTGAAGTGGCGGATCGGATTTTGCAGCAGCCGGAGATAGGCGAGAAAGGCGACGATCGTACCGACGGTCAGGTTGCCGCGGATTACCTGCCAAGCGCCGAATACGAGAACGGCGACCATCCCGAGGTAGTTCAGCAGATCGATGATCGGCTCGTAGACAGCCCGCAGCCGGACGGTGCGGAGGTTTGCTTTCATATTCGTTTCGCTTCGGACCGCGAACCGCTCGGACTCGTAATCTTCATTCGCAAACGATTTGATCACCCGGATGCCGCTTAACGTATCCTGCAGATGATTGCTTACTTCGGCCACGGATTGCTGGACGGTTTTGAACGAGGAACGGATCCGCTTGCTGAACATTCTCGTGGTGAACAGCATGAGCGGGAAGGTCGCGAGCATCAGCAGCGTTAACTGCCAATCCACGTAAAACATATATAGGGCGATAGCGGTAAAGGTGAACAGGTCGGTCGCAATCTGCATCATGCCGTTGGAGACGAGCTGCTGCAGCATGCCCACATCGCTCGTCACTCTGGACATCAGGTCGCCAGTCCGGTTGCGGTCATAGTAAGCCATGTCGAGGTTTTGCAGATGGCGGTACAGCTCATTGCGCAAATCGAAGATCGCACGTTGCCCCACGGCAGCCAGCGTAGTGCTGCTCCAATAGCCGAACAGTCCGAGCAATACCGCTGTCCCAAGCACGCCTCCGGCAATCCAGGGCAGTACCTGGTAGTCTTTCGCCGGAATCGCGACGTCGATCGTGTAGCGGGTGAGTTGCGGGATGACGAATTCAAGCAGCGAGTTGGCGATCAGGCAGACGAGTGCAAGCAGCAGAAGAGACCAATGCCCTTTAACGTGAAAAAACATCCGTTTGTACATATTCCGGATCGTCTTGTCTTTGATCTTCGTCGGCGGTCTGTCATCGTGCAGCCGCGTTCTTCCCCATCGGTTCTCCATCGCGATCACTCTCCCCGTCGAGGCTTCGATTGGCTGTTGGACGTATCGTCTCTATCGGTATCTATCGGCTCCGATATATCGGTTTCGTTAAGAGCAGGCTGATTCCGGTTGCGCGGTTCCTCAGCCCGGGCGTCGGTAAGAAGCGTCCGAAGCTCCTGCAGCGAGGCGTTCAGAAACGATTCGTATTTGGCGGCGTAACCGGCCGAGAAGGATGCTTTCTTCTCCGCCTTCGTCAGCAGCCGGATCAGCTCGAACGTGTCCCCCAACCGGCGCTCCCGGGAGGAGAGCGGTTCCCCATCCGACCGCTCGCGCTCGCTGCGGCTCTGTTCATTCCACTCCTCCAAAGCAGCAAGGCCGGCGGCCGTAGCCCGGTACACCTTCTTCCCGCCTTCCTCCTCGGGATCGATCCAGCCCCGGTCCTCCATCATTTGCAGCGTCGGGTAAATCGAGCCGGCGCTTGGCGTATATCTGCCGTCCGACCGCTCCTCAAGCGCTTTCATCATCTGATAACCGTGCATCGGTTCTTGGGCCAACAGCTCCAGCAGGGCGAATTTCACATTTCCCCGGCCAAAATAACGTCTCCCGGGTCCGCCGCCGCGTCCTTCTCCCCGGCATCCCCAGTCCGGTCGTTTTCTCATATCGGATCATCTCCATGTATTCGAATTAACGATATATCGATTTAAAAATAAACGATATATCGTATTGTTGTCAACGGGGGATAGTGCCGATGGGGCGGGAAAGTTTGATTTAATTAATTCTTGCCTGTAAATATCTATAGGGATCTTTCGAATGAAAGCTGCCTTTTCTGATCTGCTGTCCATATTGTCAATAAGGAGTATCCATCCCCTTCTTTTTATTCTCAACCCTTTGAAGCTCCCGCTGCGGCCATTCCGCTTCGTGGTGGAGCCCGTTTGCATGAAGAAACGTTACGATTTCCTTCCATTCGTGAATCGCTTCCTCCAACCTGCCCGCATGCTCCAGCAGGAACACCGCCGAGAACCGGGTACGAATCAGCTTTGGGTCGAGCTCGCGGGCTTTTTCCCAATATCCCAAAGCAGGGCCCAGCCGGCCTAATTTGGCGTGCTGCTCGCCGATTTTCTCATGCAGTTCGGCATTGGCCGGGTCCAGCTCGCAGGCGCGTTTCCACGATGCAAGAGCGCTGTCGATCATACCTTGTTTGGCGAAAAGCTCCCCTTCCAGCAAGATCAAATCCAGTTGTGCCGGATGGATTTTCAGACCGGTCTCGATCACTTTTCTTGCCTCCTCGAGCTGAAACATTTTCAAATACACTTCAGCCAGCATCGTGTAGCCTACAGCATCATCCGGCCGGGCATGAATCCACTTTTTGTAATACTGGACAGAGCGGTTATCTTCCAATCCCCGCGAACGCAAACGTATCAATTTCCGGTGAAAGGTCAGCTCCCTCGGGCTTAACTCAATGGCTTTCTCCAATAAGCCGGCTGCTTTTCGAATCTCATGACTTGCTTTGCATTCCAGCAGATAGCTCAGTTGTCCAAGACGTTCAGCTTTATCCGGGTTTGCGGCAATGCTTTGAGATAACCGTTCATGAGCTTCATCAAAAATATGCGGCTCTCCCTTAGCTTCATACAAGCGGATTAATTCCTGAAGCCGATCCTGGTCATGTTCATGGGGCATGAATTTACGCTCCTTTCTTGTAATTGGAAATGACCGGTTCGGCCATCTCCTCGCAGACGAGTTGAAGCAGCAATCCTTGCGAAGACGGAGGCCCGCTAAGTTCATTCAGCAACTGGTCGGCTAAGGCCCGGGCGATTTTGCGTCTGACATCGGCGAAACGGTCCGGAGCTTCTTCCATAAGCTGATTTCGTAATGCGGTCAGCAGCTCATCGTGAAACGTCATCTCGGCGATCCCCTCCTAGCAGATTCTCAAGCCGGTGAAGCGCTTTGCGGTATTTCCATTTAACCGTACCTTCCGGAAGCTGCAGAATATCCGCTATTTCGGAATGGGTACAACCGTTAAGGAGCTTCAAGATAACGATTTGGCGCTCTGAATCGGCTAAACTATTTAGCATTTTTGTGACATAGAGGGTGTCTACGATAACGCTTGCCGGATCGCCGGAACCTGGGCGGGTGTCGAGCTGCTCGCTCGGGACGGGAGTCATCCGGGACGTTCGCCGAAGCGCGTCGTAGGCCAAGTTACGGGCGATCGTAAGCACCCAGCTGCGCGGCTTCGTCCCTTTTTGATAGAGTCCGGCTTTGGTATACACTTGAACGAATGTATCTTGTGTCAAATCTTCCGCGAGCGCTTTGTTATTCACAATAGACAAAATGAACCCGTAGACAGGCACCCGCCATTCGGAGTAAAGCAGCTCCAGCGCCTCGATACGGCCCCCGGCGATAGCTTCCAGCCATGTTTCTTCCATCGCCCCTCCTCCCTTCTTTTATATAACGACTGGAGGGACCGGTTTAGTTGGTGCGGCTTCATAAAAATCGCGAACTAGAGAAATATGGAGTAGATGGGCTTCTTCCGGTTTAGCTTGTAATCGTCTTCACCCGCTCAGGAATGTTTGGCCCCTCGTCAAAATACATTGATACCAAATAGAAGAAAAGGGCGGAAAGATAAGCGGACAGCAAGCCATAAGGTAGATGAAAAATAACCCAAATGCCGCATTACTCCGGGAAAAGTGCGTGATGGGGGAGGGAGGTTCGGCTATTCGAAAAAAAAGATTGACAACAATGTGAAGTCGGGAGTATTCTTATCATCATAATTCCCATTGGAAATATCGGAATAGGTTAAAGGAGATGGAAGGCTATGAAAAACAACTTGTGGACAGCGCTTCAGACGAACTGGGTCAGCCTCGTGGTCTCGATTATTATAATCGGCGTGCTGTTCGTGCTGGCCAGGAAACGGGTGGGCTTCGGCACGCGAGTCATGCTGGCGCTCGGACTCGGTCTCGTTGCCGGCATCATTTTCAACAGTTTCAAATTCGATTACAAAAGCGTCAGCACGATCGGGACGATCTACGTCAACCTGATCAAGATGCTCGTCATGCCGCTCGTATTCGTACTGGTCATCAACAGTATCGCCCAGTTGTCGAGTATCGGGCAGCTTCGCAAAATTGGTATTAAGACGATATCGTGGTTTCTGCTCACGACCGGAATTGCCGCCATCATCGGGTTGATCGTCGCTCTGATCATCGATCCGGGAGCGGGGATCGAAGCTGCCGTTCCGAAGGACTACAAACCTCGCGACATTCCGACGTTCTCGCAGGTCATTCTCGAACTGGTTCCGTCCAATCCGATCAGCGACGCGGCAGCCGGCAAAGTGGTACCGGTACTGATCTTCGCTATATTCGTAGCGGTAGCGATCATTCACGTAGGCTCCAAGAAGCCGGACGTCGTCGAACCTGTCAAAACGCTGATTCAATCGTTGACGCAAATTTTGCACCAAGTCGTGAAGTACGTCATCCGTCTTACTCCGTACGGGGTGTACGCTCTCGTCGGCTCCATGGCCGCCCGTTACGGTCTCGAAACGCTGGCTCCGCTGGCTAAAATCATTACAGCTTCTTATGTTGCTCTTATCATTCATTTCGTTGTTGTCTTCGGCGGACTGGTCTGGCTGGTCGCCAAAGTGAATCCGATCAAGTTTTTCCGCAAAGCGTATCCGACGGTTGCCGTTGCGTTTACGACGCGGAGCAGCTATGCGACGCTGCCGGTGAACCTGGAAGTGATAACGAAGCGGCTGCGCGTATCGCCTAGAATCGCGAGCTTCGTGGCCCCGCTCGGAGCTACGATGAATTTTAACGGTTGCGGCGGGATCTGGCCGGCGATCGTGGCGATTTTCGTAGCGAAAGTATACAACATTCAACTGGGCTTGTCCGAATATATTGTGCTTATTCTCGTGGCCGTTATTTCCTCCATCGGCGTTGCCGGTGTACCGGGGCCTGCTACGATCTCGACTACGGTCGTGCTGACTGCGCTTGGCTTGCCGATTGAAGGTATGGGGCTTGTCATCGCTGTCGAATCGGTCATCGATATGGGCCGTACGGCTGTTAATGCGACCGGTACGACGGTCACCTCGCTGCTCGTGGCGAATGCCGAAGGCGAATTCGACCGCGAAGCGTTCGACCGGGACGAAGAAGATCCGCTTGATGTCAGTGTGGCGTAATGCCGCTGATGCTTGCTCGAATATGTACATGCAAGTTGGCTGCCGGGACTGTAACCCGGCAGCTTTTTCGTTTGCCTAAAACCCGGCCAGCTTAATCGGGGAAACGTCTGCTCCCTTAAGTCTGCCCGTCTGCGTCTGCAAGCTCGCCCGGGATGTCACCGGTGGCGATCCCCCGGCGGTACTCGCCCGGTGTCACATTCGTCAAGCGGCGGAACATGCGAATAAACGAGTTGGCGTTGCGGTAGCCGACTTTCGCGGCGATCTCGTGGACTTTCCAGTCCGTCTCGGCCAGAAAACGCTTCGCCTGGCGAATGCGGACGCCATCGACGCTATCGCTGACGCTTTGACCGGTTTTCTCTTTATAATATTGCCGCAAATAGCCGGGCGATATGTTCAGCTTGTCTGCGATCAGGTCCAAGTACAGATCGTCTCCATACCGTTGTTCGATAAAATTGCGCACAAAATCGACGATCGGGTCTTTTTGCGCCCGTTTCTCCTCCAGGAAGGCAGCCGTTTGGCGCAGCAGGCTTTCGAGGAACGACTCGAATTGCTCCGAGGAAACGAACGTATCGATTTCATCGAACGGCGATTGTTCCGGATGCAGCTCCCGGGTATCGATGTTGTTGGCCATAAGCGTCAAAAGCACCTTGGAGACGATTGTATGGGCGAACTGCTTGTACACCGACTCCCCGGCATCGAGCTTCCGCAGTCTTTCGAGCGAACGGCCAACCAGGCTTCCCATATTGCGCGCATTGCCTGCCGACAGGCTATCTATGAATTGGCGCTCTTCGTCCGGCGTGAACGGAGGAGGCTCATCCGGCGGGCTCGGGTCTGTAATGATCTGCGTTTCGTCGTTCAGCTTGCGCTTGCGGATCATGGCGCCGGCTTCCCGGCAAGCCGGGGCAAATTCCGACGGAAGACGCAGCTGCGGATGGAAGGCGATCGTCAGATGATAGTACCGCTTGTCATGATCGAACACTTGCTTCAAGTAATGAAGCTTCTCGAACAGGACGGTTTCGGCGCCCTCGTCTTCGGGAAACACGATAGAGACGATCACATCCTTCTCGATTTGCAGGGTTACGGAATCGGGAAAAGCCTCATTAAAAGTCAAATGAACAAACTCCAGGACATAAGTCGATTTCTGCTGCCATTCGGCCGACGGCTGCACCCGGTTTATGTAATGAATATGGAACATTACGAAGAAATGGGCACGTTCCCCGTCGATCAACTGCTGGACGTCTTCGTGATTCAGGTTCGTATCCTTCAGTTTGTCGAGATAACCGTATTTACGCAGTAACGAGTCTTTCCGGTGCATCGAATCGAACATCCGGTCGATGCCGTCGCGGATCTGCATGAACTCGTGAATATTACTTCGTCCGGCTGCAGCCGTCATCCCGCGCCCATGCTTCAACGATTCCAGAATCGTCTGGATCGGACGGCGGATTTTGCTGCTGAGCGGTACGGACAAGACGAGGCTGATCATAACGGACAGCGTTATGAATCCGATGAGGATAAGCCTTAAACCGTTCATTTGCCGGGATATGTGCTCGAAGGGGATCACGTTGACATACGTGAGCCCGGTAGCCGCGCTGCGGTGCGTGAAATAGTATTTGCCGTGAATCGGATGCGTTCCGCCTTCTCCGAAGCGCAGCGGAAGCTCGTCTGGGTCAAGTCCGGCCGAACGGTAATACAGACTACCCGCGTCGTCGACGATATAGAAATTATCGTTAACCGACAAGTGCAGATGCTCGAACATGGCGGCTGCGTCCAGCATCGCGCCCATGTAGGCATGGCTGTACAGCTTGCTTTTGACGATCAGCGGGAAATAAACCCCGGACCCGGACAGCGAAGTATCCAGACGCGGCGTCTGGAACGTCGCCGCAGGATATAATTTCATCGAATAATCGAGTTCGAACTGTCTGGTCCAAAATTCGCGGGGATAAGCCTCGGATTTATAATAATTTTCAAACATATCCTGCGACGTGTGCAGGCTTGTTTTGTTCATGAGGCTGTCGCTATCCCGGTAGTAGACGAAGGCATCGTTCACATACAGATTATAATCGTCGGCAATCGCCTTGAATTGCCCGATTACGCGGTTGATCGACTCGAAGCCGACGCCGCCGTCGCTTCTCCGGTTGTCCAGACCGTCCAGTGTTCCGTTGAAGTAGAAGCTGTCCAGCAGATCGTTTAACAAGCCGAGCTGCTTCTCATACCCGTTCGCCGTATTCGACAGGTTGAGCGTGTTGTAGCGGATTAATTCGTCACGGATACTTCCCGAAAATACGTGAAACGATAAGGCGTTAAAAGCGAACGAAATCGCGATCACGGTCGAAAAGCCGATCATCAGCCTGACGAACAACGTATTTCGGAACCATCGCAAACGGAACGTCATGCGGAAGCCTCTCCTTGATCGGGAATAAGGTCAGAGCGGATACAGGTCTCCTCGGACGGGCCGGTTGGCTGACCGGAGCCTGAACGTTCTGCGATCCCGCTATCTGCTGCTGACACCGTGCTTGTCGTTAGGTAACGCATCTATTATGGCAAATCGTGAGGGCTAACCCTATATGCAATTTCGCATACCTTATTCCATTATGCATTGAAAACGCTTTATTTCACAACAAGTATGCAGGAAAGTATATAAAATGCTCAGATGGTGATTTCGGTCTGCCAGCCGGTTCGCTACGATAGGGTGCAAGGCCGTGAGGCGTTCGGCATCGAGGCAGCATGCATGAGAACGGCCCAATGCAGAGGAGGCGGACTACATGGGCGAAGCGGAGGAATGGAGCGGGGCGGCGGAATCGGAATCGGGAAGAACCGGAGGCCGGCAGGAGGGCGCCACAGTTACGGAGACGGAACGGCCGGGAGCGGGCGAGCAATCCGGTCATGGAAAGGGACAGCGGCAGCGTATGGCGGATAGCGCGGATAGCAAGCCGTTAAATCGCAGAGGCATGCTCGCGGTGATGGGCATGACCGGCGTCGGGTTATTATCGGCAAGCTTGCTGAATCGGACATCGACAGCGGCAGGAGCCGGGAGCGTGAGGGCCGCCGTTTACGGTCCGGGACCGGCCTGGGCCGGAGATTGCGTCGTCCCGGTCACGATCGCCGAACTTCGGACGATCGCTTCGGCGGACGAAAGCTGTCTTTATTACGTAACGGACCGGGGACGGGAAGGGATGTTTGCCTATGATCCGGCTGACGCGACAACCGCCGACAATAACGGCACGGTATTCGTTTCTTCTTCCGGGGCGAGATTCAAACGGATCGTCGGGGAATCGGTCGATGTCAAATGGTTCGGGGCGTTCGGAGACGGCTACAATCATCCGTTATCCGATACGTTCGCAACCTTGGCGGCCGCCAGAGTATGGTATCCTCACGCCAAGGCGCTGTCGGACGAGACGGATTGGTGCGCCATCCAGGCGGCGATCGAAGCGGTCAAGTCCGGAACGACCGGAACGACCGTTGTCTGGATTCCGAGCGGAACCTACATCGTTAACCAGGCGATTCGGGCGGAAGTGGACAATATCGTGCTGCAAGGGACCGGAGCGTCCGTTATCTCGCTGGAGACAGACTATATCGCACTGCTAGTAAACAAAACGACTCCGCCTTCGACGATAGTGGAACCGGTGCGCAATGTAGTTGTGCGGGACTTGACGTTTCAGGCTGTCAAAGGATTCGGACCGAGCAATGCGGGCATCGTCGCCCTGAACCATTGCATCGACGTACTGGTCGACAACGTGCGGGTCATCGGCGATTCGGCCCAACTGACGGCAAGACAGCGGATGACGAATGGCATCGCCACGTCGCAAGGGACGAACGGCGTCCTCCGCAACTGTGTCGTGGACGGCGTCAGCAAACCCGGCTATTATGTGGCCAACGGCACACGCGATCTGCGAGTGGAGGGCTGCGAGGCGCGCAACGTCTCCGGACATCTCGGAGCTCAGCCCGGCATGGGGGTGTCGGGGGCCGACCGGATTCAGTTCGTACACTGCAATTCGCACCATAACCAGGGGGCGGGACTGCAAATTTCGACGGACGGTTATCCGGCTCCCGCAGGTACGCCTGCCACGAACGTTCAGGTGATCGGCGGACAGTTCCACAACAACCAGGGGCACGGCATTCTGACAGGGACGAACGTTCCCGGACAGTATCCCCGTCATTTTCAGATCATCGGGGCGGACACGAGCAACAATAAGCTGCACGGCGTCAATATTACGGGAGGACATCACGTAACCGTCACGAATCATACCTCTAAGGAAAACGGCAGCGGCGGCATCCTTATCGACAACGGAGCCGGCTTGGTAACCAACGTCGACGTGATTAACCCGAACGTATACAATAACGCGCAGCTGCTCACCATCGGCGGCATCGTCATACGCGGCGCGAGCCGGGTGACGGTACAGGGCGGGCGCGTATTCGACAGTCAGGAGACGAAAACGCAAGATTACGGCATCGAATTTTTCCCGCATGCGGGCGGGGTGAAGCCTTCCGATATTCGGATCATCGATGTATCGTCGTTCGGCAACAAGCTGAGCGATTATGCACTCGGCGTCGTAGAGGGCGCCAACGTGGAAGCGACAAGCGGCTATTACCGGATTCAGGACAACGGCACGCCGGAAAGCGTACTGTCCGCGCCGCCGGGCTCCGAGTATACGGACACAGCCACAGGAATCAAGTATGTCAAGCAATCGGGTACGGGTCCTACGGGCTGGAAGCAGGTGTCTCTGCTGTAGCCGGAGCCTGGTCTGCCGATTAACGGGGGGATAGCGATGAGAAAGGTCCGGTCGTCTTGGGTTACAGGGATTGGATTGACTGTCATGCTGCTTTTGGCGGGCTGCGACAATAGCGACAATGCTGCCGAGAAGCCGAAGGCGCCTGAACCCGGTCCGATCCCGATCCATTTGGAGGCAGGGACGCCGGCCAAGTACGATCCGCCTATTGAATTCACTACGGTCGCCTTCAGCATTCCGTCGGTTCAATATGCCCGCGGCGACGATTTTAGAAACAACCCCTGGACCCGTTATATCGAGCGTCATCTCGGCATCAAGATCCATACCATTTGGACGGTTCCCGAGTCGGAGTATGTGAAGAAAAGCAATCTGATGATCTCGTCCGGCGAGCTGCCCGATTTTTTTGCGGCTACTCCGGCGCAGTTCAAACAGCTCGCCCAGGCCGGTTTGCTCGAGGATCTGACGCCCGTTTACGACAACCACGCTCCCGAAATTGTAAAAAAGGTCATTCGGGATGCCGGTCCGGAGGTGATCCGGTCGGCTGAGATTGGTGACAGGCTGATGGCGATTCCTTTTACCGGGACGGCCAAGGAAAGCCCTCCTATTCTATGGATTCGCAAGGACTGGATGGAGAAGCTGGAGCTGTCTGCACCGAAAACGATGGATGACGTATGGGCCATATCTGAAGCGTTTACATTCAAAGACCCGGACGGGAACGGCAAGCACGACACGTTCGGCCTCGCGCTCGACCGCGATTTGGGACTGGCGATCGGCCTGCTGACCGGCTACCATGCCTACTGGGACATTTGGTTCGAGGGTAAGGACGGCAAGCTCGCCTACAGTACGATTCAGCCGGAGATGAAGCGGGGACTGCTCCAATTGAAGGAGCTGTTCCAAGCCGGGCAGATCGATCCGGAGTTTACGGTCAAGCCTGCATTCAAAGTATTCGAGGGCATCGGCTCCGGTAAAATCGGCATGATGGCGGGGGCCCGGGGCTCTGCGAACTATCCGCTTGCCAGCTTGACTCCGGACCGGGAATGGCAGGCGTATGCGATTCCATCCGCGGACGGCGACCCGGTGCTGTATCCGTTGCAGCTGAATATATACAAATATTATTGGGTTGTGAAAAAAGGGACGAAGCACCCCGAAGCGCTGCTTCACATGCTGGAGTTGTGGCTGAACGCTTATTATTTCAATACGTCGGAGGAACTGTTCTATACGCTTATCAACCCGAGCCGGGAGGACAAGTCGGCGACCTGGTCGATGGCGCCGATCCGGATCTATTTGCCGGACAACAATATCGAAAATTACAGGCAGGTAGCGGCCGTACTAAACGGCACTTTGCAGGCCGGACAGCTCGCCCCCGAACGACGCAACGTATACGAGCGGACCATCCGGTATTTGAACGGGGACCAAAAGCTGTGGGGCGAATACGCCCAGAACGGTCCCGGCGGGTCGGGGGCGATCATCGACGACATCATCCGGAACGACCGGTTCCAGCCGAACCGCTATACGTCCACACCGACTCCGACTATGACCGAGCGGGGCGAGGCGCTGAACAAGCTCCGGGACGAGACGTTTCTGCGCATCATTGCGGGAACCGCTCCGATCGAGGAGTTCGACAATTATGTGTACGACTGGAAAAGGCTTGGCGGCGATGCGATTACACAGGAAGTGAACGCTTGGTACGCTGCGCAAAAATAACATAGAGAGAAGGGTCTGCATGGCAACTCCCAAAGGAATCCGAGCGGGATCGGCCGCGGTCGTTTGCTTGGCCGTAATCTTGTCCGGGTGCGCTGGCCAAGAAACGGCGGATCATGCCGCAACGAAAGCCGAGCTTCCACCCGAACCGGTAACCCTAAAGATCAACAACTTCAACACGGTCATTTCGCAGGAAGTCATCGATAACCATATCGTAGCGCCTATACAAAAGAAGTATCCGCACATTTCGTTCGAATTTCTGGATCAGTTGAAAGGGAGCACGCTGCAAAACCTGATCACGTCGGGAAATGTCCCCGATATCGTCTTTACCGATTACCCGAACTTGTCCGGTCTGCTGGAGTTCGACTACCCCCAGGATTTGAACGAATTCGTGAAGGCGAAGCGGATCGGGCTGGATAACGTCAACCCGCAGATGATAGAAGGCGGCAAAAGGATCGGCGCCAAAGGGGAGCTGTACGCTCTGCCGTTTTATATGGACCGGATGATGCTGTTTTATAATAAAGATTTGTTTGAGAAGTTCGGCGTCCCGTATCCGACGGACGACATGAAGGTGGACGAATTCGTCGGGCTTGTGAAGCGAATGACGCGGCTGGACGGCGGTGTCCAATACGCAGGCATGCGCACGATCAACCTGCATACGACTGGCATGCAGTGGGGGTACCCCGTCATTGATTCGAAAACCGGGCTCGCCTCGTTCCAGACCGACTCGTGGAAAAAAGCACTCACTTTGTTGAACGACATCAACAGCATTCCGGGGAACGAGAAGCTGACGAACGAAACGTTTTACAAAGAGCAGAGGCTCGCCATGCTCCAGCAAAGCTTCAGCATTATGGTCGGTTTGCTCGAAGGCGCGCGCAAGGGCGGAAGCCCGCTGAACTGGGATATCGCCGCGATGCCGCAATCGAAGGAAGAGCCGGGGGTGTCCGGCTTTTACAAACCGTACTATTTTGTCGTATCCAAATCGAGCAAGCATAAAGAAGCCGCCATGGACGCCGTCGCTCACCTCATGACATCGAAAGAGGGGCAGCTGGAGCTGTCCAAAACCGGGAAAATGCCGATCTTGACCGATCCGGACCTCGTGAAATCGTTCGGAACCGCGGTTGAGGAGCTGAAGGGGAAACGTCTGGAAGCCGTATTCAAGCACAAAGCTGCGGATCTTGCGTACTCGAACGAATTTGACAAGCTCGCGAGCCCTCAGCTGAACACGGCCGGGACGAATGTAATCGCGGGAAAAAGCGATATGAACAGCGCGCTGCGTGAAGCCGAGGAAGCCGCCAACAAGTTGATCGCAGAGAAGAAAAAATAAAACCGATCCGGTTTGTCGGCCCGGTTAGTCACCCCGTTTACGGCCGGCGGGCCGGAGATACGCGGGCTCTGCAAAAGTGGCCGGAAGAAAAGGAAAACTGGCGTTGTAAGTGCATGCTAGTCTCTCCAGTTTAAGCCCTGTCCGCAGTAAGCGTATGGCCTTGCCCTGCGCCTATACCGGGCAGGGCTTTTTCGTGCCCGCCGCATCCTTTGCGGCCGGCGGCTGCCCCGACTCAGGGACAGGTTCGAACGCGACCGACGTCTGATTTGCATTTCCCCGTTATCGGATAGTATAGTTGTAGTAATTGTACAGGGGTGGAACAAATCGGATGAGCGGAAGTTTAGATCTGTTTGGAGTGACTTTGGAAGACGTACAGCGAATGCTGAACCAGTTCGAGGCGCTGGGTCCGTTTCCCGGCATACTGGCGGCATGGCTTGAATCGCTCCTTCCATTTTTGCCTTTGGTGGCGATTCTGATCGCCAATGTGAATATATACGGGCTGGGCGAGGGTTTTTTGTTATCGTGGATCGGAGTGTTCAGCGGAGCGGTCACCGTGTTCTGGATCGTGCGCCGCTTCGGCGGCCGGCTGCGTCACTTCATCGAGCGGAAGAGCCCGAGGTCGACGAGGCTGATTCACTGGCTGGAGCGGCACGGGTTTATGCCTATTTTTTTATTGGCATGTTTCCCGTTTACGCCGTCGTTTCTAGTCAATCTCGTATCGGGCCTCTCGAAGGTGCCGTTCCATACGTTCATCACGGCAACTGCCCTCGGCAAAGGGGTCATGATTCTGATGGTCTCGGTCGTCGGCTACGACCTCTTCGATCTGTTCAAGCAGCCCTGGAAGCTGGTGCTGATCGTAGCGATGTTTATTCTAATGGCCTACACCGGACGCAAAATCGAATCGAAATATTTCAAATAAACCGCCGTTGCGGTCAAAGGTCAAGGGTCAAAGTCAAAGGAATCCCACTTCTGCTGAATAGAGCGGAGGAAGGGGTTCCTTTTTTTGGCCGGATGGGTTTCGGATGGTCCGGATGATGGCCTTGCTCAGATTCTGTTCAGAACCGGACGATATAATGCAGGATAGGATTGCAACGCGAACGGAGGCAGGCAAAGTGGCAAAAATTATGGTAGTCGACGATGCGGCATTTATGCGGATGATGTTGAAGCATATTTTGGAATCGGGCGGCCACGAGGTGCTGTGGGAAGCGGCGACCGGAGCGGAGGCGGTGGAGAAATATAAAGCGTTCCGGCCCGAAGTGGTAACGATGGACATTACCATGCCGGAGATGGAAGGCATTGAGGCTCTCCGGCTGATCCGCGAGGCCGACCCGAGGGCGAAGATCATCATGTGCTCCGCCATGGGCCAGCAGAGGCAGATCGTCGAAGCGATTCAGTCTGGGGCCCGGGATTTTATCGTGAAACCGTTTCAGGGACCGCGCGTGCTGGAGGCCGTCTCCAAGGTGATGGCCGCGTCTTGAGCGGGCCGGGCGTTTTGCTTTCCCAGTCCCATATCGTTATAGTAAAGGGAGTCGGAACGACAGCTAACGCCAGGAAGCGAGAGAAAGGACCCGATCGGAGTGTCGGATGCGGTGCGAGTGCGATGACAACAGACGGAACAAAACGGTCCGGGATCAGGCCCGGACTGGAAGTCGATATTGTGCTGAAGCAGGATCAGCGGACAGGTCAGACGACCCGGGGAATCGTCAAAGATATTTTGACGAAATCGCCGGATCATCCTCACGGCATCAAAGTACGGCTGCAGGACGGGCAGGTCGGCCGTGTGAAGCGGGTCGTGACTGCGGCTGGAAGCGCGGAATAAGTTTCAGGTCCTTAAGCCGGATGCAGGCTATAGGTTGATTGCGGGGAATGATACTAAAGAGCTTCGGCGATTGCTGCCGAAGCTCTTTCTCTTGGTCAATCACACGACGCGCTTGAACTGGCTGGTGTACAGCTCGTTATAGAAGCCTTGCTGATCGAGCAGCTCCTGATGATTGCCCCGCTCGATAATCTCCCCGCCCTGAATGACGAGGATCTGGTCCGCTTCGCGGATCGTGCTCAGCCGGTGGGCGATGACGAAGCTGGTGCGGTCCTTCATAAGCTTCTTCATCGCTTCCTGGATGTGCATCTCCGTGCGCGTGTCGACGCTGCTCGTCGCTTCGTCGAGGATCAGGATCGCCGGATCGGCCAGAATCGCTCTGGCGATCGTGATCAGCTGGCGCTGCCCTTGGCTCAGGTTGCCGCCTTCCGCAGACAGCACCGTGTCGTAGCCGTTCGGCAGCTTACGGATAAATCCGTCGGCATTGGCCAGCTTGGCCGCCGCTTCGATCTGCTCGTCGGTGGCGTCCAGCCTGCCGTACCGGATATTCTCGCGCACTGTCTCGGAGAACAGGTAGGCGTCCTGGAGCACGATGCCGAGCTGCTCACGCAGCCGGTTTTTGTCCCAGTGCCGTACAGGGTCGCCGTCAACCGTGATGGAGCCTTGATCGATATCGTAAAACCGGGTGAGCAGGTTGACGATCGTCGTTTTCCCCGCGCCTGTCGGACCTACGAGAGCGATCGTATCGCCTGGTTTCGCGATCAGCGTCACGTTTTTCAGCACGGGGACGTCCTCCCTGTAGCCGAACGTGACGTTATCGAACCGGACCTCGCCGCGGATGTCGCGTCGTATCCAATCCCGCTTCGTTCCGCCGCGTTCCTCCTCCTCGTATTCGGACGGCGCATCCATAATCTCGAATACGCGCTCCGCGCCGGCGATGGCGGATTGGATCATATTGAACTGGTTGGCCAGCTCGTTGATCGGCCGCGTGAATTGGCGCGAGTAGTTCAGGAAGCTGACGACGATCCCGATCGTCGTCAGATCGCGCAAAGCCATCCAGCCGCCGATCGCCGCGATCAGCGCGAAGCTGAAGTTGTTGACGACGTTGTTGACCGGGCCCATCAGGCCGGACGTGATCTGCGCGCGGATACTGACGTTCCTCAGCTGTTCGTTGTGAGACTGGAATTGGCGGATCGCCTGCTCCTCGCGATGGAACGACTTGACGACTTTTTGACCGGTTACCGTCTCTTCGATATATCCGTTCAGTTCGCCGAGGTGCTGCTGCTGGGCGGTAAAATGTTTGCGCGTCCGCTTCGCGATCTGGCCCGTCACCAACATAATGACCGGGATCGTCACCAGGCTAACCAGGGTGAGCCAGACGTTCAGGCCGATCATCAGAGCGAGCGAGCCGACGACCGTGAGCAGGCTGTTGATTAATTGGGAGACGCTCTGGTTCAGCGAGTTGGATACGTTCTCGATATCGTTCGTCGTCCGGCTCATCAGCTCGCCGTGCGTCCGGCTGTCGAAGAAGCGGAGCGGCAGCTTCTGCATCCTCGCAAACAGATCCCGGCGCAGCTCTCGTACCGTACGCTGCGAGACGCCGGCCATGACGAAGCCCTGAACCCAGCCCATCGCCGCGCTGAACGCGTATACGCCGAGCAGGAAGCAGCACAGCCATAATAGTCCGTCGTAGTCTCTCGGAATGATGTACAGGTCGATGGCGCGGCCGATCAGGTAGGGACCGATCAAGGCGATGCCGGAGCTGAGGGCGGTTAGAATGAAAACCGCGACAAGTCCGGCCCGCTGCCGCCCGAGGTAGTTCCATAGACGCTTCAGCGTCGGCCCGAGCTTTTTTGGCTTTGCTTTCGGCATCATGCCCCTTCCGTGACCGCCGCCGCCCATGCCCATCGGACCGGGTCCGCCCATCGGCGGCGAAGCCGGAGCGCCCATGGCGCCTGAATTCCGGTTAGGCGATTCCGCCATGGCTCATCTCCTCCTTTCCGAGCTGGGACTGGTATATATCCTGATAAACGGCGCTTGTGCGTATCAATTCGGCATGCGTCCCTTGGGCGACGATCCGCCCGTCTTCCATGACAAGGATGCGGTCCGCGTCCATAACCGAAGAGATCCGCTGGGCAATCACGATCGTCGTGCTGGAGCTCATCAGCTCCTTCAAAGCGCGCTGGATGCGGGATTCGGTTCCCAGATCGACAGCGCTCGTGCTGTCGTCTAGGATGAGTACGGAAGGGCGGGTCAGCAGAGCTCTGGCGATCGATATCCGCTGCTTCTGCCCGCCGGATAAATTGACCCCGCGCTGCCCGATGATCGAATCGTACCCGTCCGGCATCTGCGAGATGAAGTCGTGGGCCTGCGCCGCCCGCGCCGCTTCCTCGACTTCTTCCTGGGAAGCGTCCGGCTTGCCGTAGCGGATATTGTCCCTCACCGTCCCGCTGAACAGGATGGACTGCTGCAGCACGGTTGCGACTTTGGTGCGCAGATGCCCGAGCCGGATGTTGCGGATATCGGCGCCGTCGATCCGGATGCTGCCCCCGGAAGCGTCGTACAACCGGGAGATCAGACTGACGAGCGACGATTTGCCGGACCCGGTGGCGCCGAGAATGGCGACCGTTTGCCCCGGTTCGGCGTTGAAACTGATCTCCGTCAGCTCGTACCCTCGCTTCGGGTCGTATCCGAAGGAGACGCGGTCGAATTCGACCCGTCCGGCCCGGATGACGCCGTCCTTCGCATGCGGAGCATCCTGAATGTCCGGCTCGGTCTCGAGCACTTCGCGTACCCGGTCGGCGGACGCCTTCGCGCGCGAGACGGCCACCATCATCATGCCGACCATCAGCAGCGAGGAGAGCAGTTGGGTCACGTAGTTAATAAACGCGATCAGATCGCCGATCTGCAGCGAGCCTTCCCAGTTCAGCCCCCCGCCGTACCAGAGAACGGCGACGATGCTCGCATTCATGATGAACATCATGATCGGCATGTTGATCGCGACGATTCTCGAAGCTTTGATGGCGATGTCGGTGAAATCGGCGTTCGCCTTGCCGAAGCGGCTGTTCTCATAGACGGAGCGGACAAACGCCTTCACCACGCGGATACCCGACAAATTTTCCTGCAGCACGGTGTTCACGCCGTCCAGCCTGGCCTGCACTTTGGCGAACAGTGGGAAGGAGGAGCGGATCAGCACGTACTGGGTGACGAACAGAACCGGCACGGCTACGGCCAGAATAAGCGCGAGACGCGGGCTGATCATATAAGCCATCACGCAGCTCCCGATCGCGAGGAACGGCGCGCGCACCAGGATACGCAGCGTCATCTGCACGAGCGTTTGCATCTGCACGATGTCGTTGGTCAACCGGGTTACGAGCGATCCGGCCTGGAACCGGTCCAGATTCTGAAAGGAAAACGACTGCACCTTGGTAAATACGTCCTTCCGCAGATCGGCTCCAAAATGCTGGGAAGCGATGCTGGAGTAGATCGAGCAGCCGATCCCGCCGACCAGTCCGATCAGGGCGATGCCCAGCATGAGCAGCCCCGTCTGGCGGATGTAGGAGATGTCGCCTTGCATCACGCCGTTATTGACGATATCGGCCATCAGCTTCGGCTGCAACAGGTCCATGTACACCTCGACCAGCATAAGCAGAGGGGCCAGAAGCACAGGGAGCCAGTATGGCTTTAAGTAGCGGGTCCATTTGACTTTCTGCATCGCCGGGTTATTCCTCCTTAGTTTGACGGCTAAGCAATTGCTCGTACTTCGTCACGTTGTCGATCATATGGAGCAGCAGCCTTCGCAGCAGCATTTTCTCCTCGGGCGTGACCCCCTCGAACACGTGCGCTTCGCTCGTCTGCAGCGCGATTCTTACCTCGTCCACGGCAGACCATCCCCGGTCTGTCAAATAAACGCGCGAGACGCGCTGGTCCTTCGGATCGGTCCGCCGCTCGACGAGGCCGTTCTTCACCATCCGGTTGAGCATGACGGTGACGGTGGCCGGCTTGATGCGAAGCCTCTCGGCCAGCTCGCTCTGCCGCAGTCCCTCGTGCCGGGACAGCAGGAACAGCAGCGGCGGCTGTCCGGGATGCACCTCATGGTCTTTGAGCAGCAGATGGGAGTTGTATTGGTGCTGGCGTGTCAGTTTGGCCATCATTCGGGTGAGTGACTCAGGCGGGCCCGGGTCCCGCGGCTCCTGGGAAGTTGTGGTTTCATCAGGATTATTCGGAATATTCGGGTTCAACGAGATATTTTCGCCCCTTCCGTTCATTAGTCGGCTAATTATAAGAGTAGGCCGGATAGGCGGATGGTGTCAAGGGCGTTTTGCCGTTTGCCGGAATTCTCTACTGCTTGTGGGAGGGAAGGAATGGGTTTGTAGTGGGACGGTGCGGAGGAGTACAATAGTAGCAGAAGATTACGTATGAGGATGGACAAATCGAGCTGACAGAGGTGTCGAACATGAGTGCGTCGTATTTCCCTCAGATCGCATCCGCGCTCCTGGCGCTGATCGGCGGGGCTGTGGTCATCGCGCTGCGGATGAAGGCATCGGCGAAACCGGCCTCGCTCCCCAAACTATTAATTCCTCCACTCGGGATGTCTACCGGGTTTGCGATGTTTTTGTTTCCGTTTACGCACATTCCGTGGTTATGGGCGGCTGCGGCCCTTGCCGCCGGAGCGTTGTTGTTCGCCTACCCGCTCATCGCCACATCCAAGTTCGAGCGGCGCGGGGATGATATTTATCTGGTCCGCTCCAAAGCGTTCATCTTTATCCTGGTCGGGCTGCTCGCCGTCCGCCTGCTGCTGCATAACTGGGTGGAGCGGATGGTCAGCATTCCGCAGACGGGGGCGATCTTTTTCCTGCTTGCTTTCGGGATGCTGGTGCCGTGGCGTCTGGCTATGGCGTGGAAGTTCCAGGCGATGCGGAAGAAAGCGGGTGCGCCCCTCGAGACGCACAGCGTCTGACGACTGCTCTGACCGAAGCAGCCGCGGACGAATGCCAGCCGGAGCCTTGTCAGATATCGATTCCGCGTGATGCGGAGGGCTCGGTCAGGGAACCTTCGCCGGAAGTTTGCTTCTACGGCGAAGGTCCGGTCAGGGCGGACTGCAAGAGGCGCTTTATCCAAAATGAACGACGGGAGCCAACTCATTGTCCTTGATTACATCGCACAGGACGGCGGAGATGCGGATATTCTCGGTCGGCAGGCACAGGGGAGGGAAGACGTCCCCGGGGACGCGCAGCCATGTCGTGTCACCAGACCAGTATGTCTCGCGAAGAATATATTCGCCCTCCTGGCGGACCAGGGACAGCTGCCCGGACGATCGGAGCGCGGACGTCGTACTGAACAGCACATAATCGCTGGGCGCTACGCCAAGCGAATCCAGCCCGCTATCGCCCATTCGGAGGGCGAACAAAGCTTCCGAATAACCGCAAAGCTGGAGGTGCGCGCTGCCGGACAAGTCGGTGCTGTCGAGATCCAGCGTGAAAAACTTGCTCGTATACCCGGTCGTGACGACCGGAATCACTTTACTCGGCTTCATCGCGGTCCCTCATGTAGCCGATCACGCCGCGTTCGCGGCAGAACAGCATTTTCGAGCGTCCGGTCGGCACGATATAGTCGATTCCCTCGGTCCGCTTGACAATTTCCTCTGCATGAAAAAAGGCGGTCAGCTTCTCCGCGAGACGATTGGACGTCACTTGACGGTGATGACGCTTCAGACGCTCCCTGGCAAACTCCGGCGTTACCCCGAAGGTGCCGCTAATGGTCGTCACGGCCTCGGCTTCGAGCCTCGGCAGCTCGGTCTTGAGCAGCATGAATGTCGGGATGCAGAACTGATAAGCGAAATTCATCGCCTTCGTCTCCTGAAACCGGATAAACGACTCGCCCATCGCGAGCTGGTTGCCCGCATGATGCAGCAGATGGCACAGCTCGTGGCCGAAATCCTGCCATTGCTCCTGCTTCGACAAGCGGTTATCGAGCACGATCGACTGCAGGCCGCTGCGATCGATCGCCTGGCTCGAGAACGGCGCATAATGAACCCAGATGCTCAGCCGATGCGCGATCGCCTCCGGGTCGAGCTGGTGCGGCTCGGCGATCTCCATCGCCTGAAATAACCGCTCGATTGACTGCTCCAAGGGCGTGGGCGTGTAAGGGTACATAACGGAATCTCCTTTCATATTAGGGAATGTATGTTCGTATTTTAGTGGAAAATAAAAGCCCTGCCAGGGCATGTCATCGTTGAGCTTGCATCCAAGCCTCCTGCCTGCTCCGTTCCAGGCTCGTTGGTGAGCCCCGCGGCCCGGATCACGGATCATTCTCCTTGCTTGTCGCCCGGTTTCCGGTCCGCTTCCCTCGTCTTGATAATCTCCCATATTTTGCGAAGCTCGTCGCGTCTCTCCTCCGGGGCTTCCAGAAGCTCCTTGAACCATATGCCCAGCCCGGGATCGCCAGTCTCTGCAGGGTGCGGGGGCGCTGCTTCGGTTCGTTCTGCCGCGGTTTCGGCTGCGATCGTCTCTTCCTGCGTACCGACCAGCCTGTCCAAGCTGACGTGGAACAGCTCCGCCAATTGCTTCAGCGTGTCCAGAGAAGGGGTGCGGTATCCCGATTCGTAACCGGCGTATGTGCTTTTGGCAATTTGCAGCCGGGTCGCCACCGCTTGCTGGGACCAGCGCTTTTGTTTACGCAGTTGCGCGATCGTCTCACCGATCATCGGGGCACGCTCCGTTCTCTTCTCTCATTTTCCATCTGCAAACCCACTTCTATATTCGCATACCGCGCACATTTTTTCAATATATTAGGGAAAATTTGAGAAAAACGGTTGAAAAGTACGCGATACGCGTACATAATATAGACATGCGAACAGATGTTTGGGTTTCGGGGTTGGAATAAAGGACGCGTAAAGCGTATGAATACAACGGGAAAGGGGATTTATACGATGAAAAAACCGACTGTCGAGCAGCTTGACGTTTACAGGGAAGAGGTATGCGGGCGTTGTCCGGGCAGCTTGTGGGGATCGAAGAGCATATGCCGCGTGCATCAATGTTCCATCGGCCAGATCGAGGCATGTCCGCAGTGGGAGACCGGAAGGATCGTAAGCGGAGCGTACGAGACCGACCTGGACCGGACGGCGGCGAAGACGGAAGAGATGGAGCAGGTGGAAGAAGAGCTGAAGGATTACCCGTGGATGCTTCGCGAAATCGAGCGGCTGCGCGGGCTGCTCGAACAGGTCGGTGCGGGGATGACCGGCGTGTATGGTTTGGACGCGGCGATGCCGAAAGGAAAGGGAGGGCATGCGGACACGGTCCACCGCGAAGCGAACAAGCGCGAGAAGCATTGGAGCCGCCTGAAGCAGCTGGAAGCAAAAGTGACGCGGCTGGACGCTGCGGCGGAGCGGGTCCAGGACAATCGCAAACGAACCGTGCTCGCCTGTCTGATGGAAGGACAACGGATGAATCAGATTGCCCGGCATATCGGGGTATCGCGGCAGCGTCTGCACGAGATGAAGCGGGAGCTGGTCCGTACGCTTGCGGAGGAAATCTTCGGGGAGAAGCGGGAGGATATTTCGTAATCCCGGCAGTGGAAGGCGTTGAACGTTGCAAACCTGGCGGACGCCGGGGGCGAAGGAGAGGACGGCTCTATACGCGGATCTATCGTACCGGGTAAAGCAGGAGAAGATCGTGAGGGGAGCGGCAAGGAGGGAAGCTGGAAAGAAGGATGGGTTGGTGGGAATCGAGGGGACGAATGACAGGTTTACGATTCGGACAAAAAGGACAAGCGCGACAAAATTTGTGCGAACGCATGTTCCCGTTATATACTGGAGTCAGCAAGATAAGCCGAAACGAAACAAAGAGGCAAAGCGTGACAGGCTGGAGCAGGGAAATAGGAGTCTTTAGTGCATACAGATCCGAATAGATCCGAACAGGCCGCCCTACATAAGGCGGTCTTTTTGTTGCCCGCAGAACGTGCGGCGAGTCGGATCCGGCAACGGCGGCGGAAAATACCCGGAGCCAACCGGAAAGGGGGAATCGCGATGATCCAAGCTCCTGAGCCCAAGGATGGGTGCGCCTTCAAGCAGCCGGACAAGTGTATGGCTTGCGTGTGGGGAAGGTGGGAGGCGAGCCGGCAGTTTTGCATGCTGCCGGTGTGCGTCAAAGAAACCGTCGAAGAGACCGACGGCTGTGAAAGGGGGTGAGCGCCAAAATTGCGGGCACGAGGGAACAGCATACGGCCGCGTGACGGACCGGCTCCGAGGAATGCCGGCCGCGGAGGATTATTGCGTCAGATGAAGGAACGACTGGGGTGGAACCAACATGCGCGCAGCGATTAAAGCAAGGCTTGCCGCCGAATTGACCGCCCTGAGCGGGCGTTGTTACGACATTCAGGAGCCGTCGGGTACGACTGTGAAGCCGTATGCGACCGTGAAACTGAATGGTCAGGCACCAGAAAACGTATGGACCGGGGTTAAACGTGTGTACGAGGTAGCGCTGTACGGCGAACCCGGCGATGGCAGCGTTATGGATGCGCTCGCCGATCAAGCGGTGCTTGCGCTGCATGGCGTACAGTTGCCCGGCGGACCGTCCGGACCGGCGTTTACATGCCGGCTGGAGGGGGTTGCCGAGCCCGAAATAACGGACGGCGGCGGTGCTCCGGCTTCGATCCGGACGCTCCGGTTGGCCGTGGCCGCTGTTGGAACCGGAGAAGCCGCTTCCTCAGCGTCGGCAGATGAGGCGCTGGAAGCTTTGTGCGTCTGGACTGAGGAGAAGGCCGGAGGAGGTTGGCAAGTCTACCGGCAGCAGTGGCCGCAGGCCTATACGGCTCCCGCGATTCTATGGAGGTTGGAGCAGGTGGAGGCGCAGAACCGCAGCGCGTCGATGATCGAGCTTCACCGCACGGTGATCGGCCATGTGGTCAGCCAAGATGAAGCGGAGCAGGCGGCTATGGTCGGCGCGCTGGCATCCGGGCTCGGAGGCGTTACCAAGCTGGAGGCCAACCCCGCAACGCAGGAGTATGTCGTACCGGGTACGGTCATCGGGGATTACCGTGCAGATGGCCTGACGACCGGCCAACTGACCGTTGCGCTGCGCCAGAAGGTGCGGAAGGCGGCTCCGATCGGACCGCTTATCCGGGAGGTCCATTATGACGGCGGCTTTCGTTAAGTAACAGGCACGGAGGGTCCGGATCGAAGGCCGCTACGTCGGCATCCGGCATCCGGCAGGCAATATACGAAGGAGGAGACGACTCGCATGGCATTTAAAAAATCCGCGCAGCAGCAAGCTGCGGATCAGGCGGAGCAAAGCGAACGGCCGGCATATACCCGGGAGGAGCTGCTGGCAGGCGCGGAGGCGCTGTTTGCAGTGAAACCCGAAGTGTTGACCGGCGCTCTGCACGGCAATACGAAGTCGGCTTTAACGATTGAAGAAACCGGGCGGTTGATCCGCCAATTCCAACAAAGGAAGGTGCAGCGCTAATGGCTGGAGGAACTTGGAGCACGACCGATACGCCCGTTTTGCCGGGCATGTACATGAATTTTCAAGCGGCGGCGCTGTCCGCTGTCCAGCCGGGCGCGCGCGGCGTCGTGGCGATTCCGCTGAAAGCCCATTGGGGCCCGGTCAAGCAGTTTGTGGAGATTACCGGCTTGTCCGCTGCAGACGAAACGTATACGAGCGACGAATCGGGCGGGGCGACCGCTTATTCCGCTTTGAAGCTCGCCTTGTTCGGCGGCGCCAAAACCGTGCTCGCGTACCGGCTTGCCGACGCAGACGCGGCGAAGGCGTCCTGTACGCTTCAGGACAACGCGGCTACACCGGCTGCGATCGTGAAGCTGGAAGCGAAATATCCGGGGGCGCGCGGCAACGGCTTTCAAGTCACCGTGCAGACGAATCCGGTCGATTCGGCGAAGAAAGACATCCGCCTGCTTGAAGGGACGACGCTTCTGAAAACATTCACGTTCCCGTCAGGCACCGCACAAGCGGCGGTGGACGCGATCAATGCCGACCCGGCCAACAAGTGGGTCGTCGCATCGAAGCTTGCCGAAGGCAGCGGGCAGCTCAAGGATGGCAGCAGCTTCCCGTTTGCGGGCGGCGACTCCGGGATCGACGGCATCGCCGCCGGCGATTACACGGATGCGCTCTCCGCTTGCGAGACGCAGGAATTTAACCTGCTCGCGCTCGACGGCATTGCCGATTCCGCGATTCAGACGAGCGTCGTCGCGTGGGTGAACCGGATCCGCTCCGAAGGCAAAACCGTTATGGCCGTCCTTGGCGGCTCGTCCGCAGACGACACCTCGCCTTCGGCGGTCAGCGCGGCAGTGGCGCGCAGCAGCGCCTTTAACCACGAGGCCGTAGTAAACGTAGGCACAGGCGCCATCCTGAACGGCGCCAGCTACAGCTCGGCCCAGCTGTCCGCTTATGTGGCGGGGCTGATCGCCGGGCAGAAGCTGAGCGAATCGTCCACTTATGCGGTATCCCCGTTCCAGGACGTTACCCGCCGCTGGACGCGCGGCGAACAGGAGCAGGCGGTAACGGCCGGCGTCTTCCTCTTCGTCCACGACGGCAAACGGGTCAAGGCGCTTCGCGGCGTCAACTCGCTGTCGAGCCTGCTGCAAGGCCAGAACAACGCGTGGAAAAAAATCCGCACCGTCCGCGTTATGGACGCGATCCAAACCGACCTGACCGCCTCTGCGGAAGGCAGCTATATCGGCAAAGTGAACAACACCGCCGAAGGCCGGCTTGCCCTGATCGGCGCCGCCAAGCAATATATGCAGTCGCTGGCACAATCCGGCGTCATCGAGGCGGAAGGCTGGGACGTGTATCTGAATCCGCAGTATTACGGTTCGTCCGCCGTGTTCACGCCGGGGCCGGATCAAGTGTATTTGAGCTGGGAAGCTCGTCTGACAGATGCGATGGAACAAATTTTCGGCACGTTTATCGTGCTTTGAGGGGGACCTAAACGATGAGTATGGATGCTAGCCGCGTCATTATGGGTACGTACGGCAAAATTTTTATCGACGGCCATTGGCAAACGAACTTTAACCACCTGGAAGCAAGCGTGGAAATGCAGAAGCGCGAGCTGAACCTCGCCGGCGACCCGTGGGTCCGCCACAAGAAAGGGCCGATGAAAGGAACCGGGACCGTGAGCGGGTTTAAAGTGACCAGCGATATGATCGCCCGCGGCTTCGCCAAGTTCGATATGTACGCCAAGCTCGAAGACCCGGAAGCGTACGGCTACGAGACGGTCAAGCTGAGCAGCGTCATGCTGGATAAGCTGCAGCTCGCGAACTGGACCGCCGGCGAAGAGGTGAAGGAGGAAGTGTCCTTTACATTCGAAGGATACGAGCTGCTGGATCGTATTCAGGCGGTGTAATACGGGGCGCAGGCTTGGAATCGGCTGTGTTTATGGCTTGGCACGGGATTTTTGGGTCAAGGTGACGGATTATTTCGCCAATCTGCAATTACTTGCCCCGGCTTTGACCTAACGCCGGGTTTATATAGATCATGAATAGGTAGGAGGACTCCGACGATGATGGACGATCAAATTTTGCAAAAGCTGCTCGACGCCGACCGGCTCCCGGAGAAAACCGTGACGCTGCCGCGTCTCGGCATCCCGGTCACGCTTCGCGGCCTGACCGGCAAGCAGGTGTACCTGCTGCGCGAACGCTGCACCGAGCGCTCCGACCGCCGCGGACAGAAGTCCGAGCGTCTGGACGAAGAGCAGTTCAACGTCGCCCTCATCGCCGCGGCCACCGTCTCCCCGAACTGGGGAGACTCCCGGCTGCTGGCGAAATACGAGGCGAGCGGCGGCGAGGAAGTGATCAAGCGCATCCTGCTCGCGGGCGAGCTGTCCGCCCTTGGCGACGAAGTGCTCGATCTGAGCGGCTTCAACACGCAGCTTGACGAAGTAAAAAACTGATCGACTCCGGGGGGCTGGCCGGTATGCTTCACGCCATCTGGGTGAGGCATCATCTGCGCCCCGGAGCGTTCTGGCAATTGCCGCGCGGCGAGCAGTTGTTTCTGCTGGCCAGCATGGAGCTCGAGCTGGCCGCGGAGGCCAGACTGACCCAAGCGGCGCAGGGAACCAAGCAGGGAAGGCGGTGAGAGTATGGCCGATATGGCGGCTCGCGATACGATAGATCGGCTGCTCCGGTCTCAGGACCGGCTGCGGGAGGTTGCAGATCGCACAGTTACAACGATCTATCGGTTGGACCAATACGCTCAGAGGGCAGCGGAGGCCTTATCTAGGCTTCAAGTAGGGGATAGAGTAACGTCAGGAGATTCAATAAGTATTTTATTGAATGAATCGATAAGTAATTTAATAAATAACATAGTTAACTCAAGTAACGTTATCAGCACCTCTATTCATAATTCAATAAGTAGCTTAAGTATAACGGTAAGTAACTTGGTAGGTGAGCTAATTGCTACTTTAACTGTTCAATTAGTTCATATTACAACCCTATTATCCCAGTTAGAAAAAGAACCAACAGATAAAGAAAAGCAATTAGATGAAAACTCCAAGTTATGGTCAATAATATCAGGTGCTGCTGCGATATTTAGTATTATCTTTGGCGACAAAATTTCCAATTGGATTAAGTGGCCGAAAAATGGGAAAGGGGGATCACCCCCCAAAAACTCTGCCGGAGGGATGGGGGGCGGTAGCGAACCACCTCTGGATCCCAATTCAATCTCAGATCGAATGTCTAGAAAAAAGACATACCAAAAAGGCCGACTTGGAAGATGGTTTTCGACCATTATCAACCTTTTCGATTTTTTTGGTGATTCAGGCAGTATAGATGACAAAACCAGATCTAAAGTTCCATCCAATAAATCGTCTGATCAAAAGTCTTCTATAGGCTCTTCAACCAGGTCCTCTGGCAATCAATCTAATAGGGAGCATCCCGCAGAGAACAAATTGGGAGAGAAGACACAGACTAAAACACCACCAGTTGAGCAACAATCTAGTGCTGTGCCATCAAAAAAATGGTATAGCTGGTTGTTTACAATATTTAAAAAGGGACTATGGACTTTACCCATTGATTTCGCTTTCCGTTCCTATAACGATATTTTCAACAATGATGGTATTATTGCGATGGATAACAATCCAGCTTTAGATAACGAACTAGTTAATAAAGCTGGATCTGCAAAATTAACCACAATGGAATCAGCTTCTGCTACCTTAGCTAAAGCAACAACTACATTTTCTGGACCAGAATTGGTTTTATATCCGATTGGGAGTCAACAGTTTATTCCCCATGGTAACCCGCTAAACGAAATGGCTACGAGAGAGGATCCTAGTAATTTGACGGGGCCTTCATACAACATCTCCGTTGAAGGAGTGCAGCTGAATATGCCGAAGGAAGAAATCGACGAGGAAAGCCTGGCCAGGAAAATCGGATGGGAAATCGTAAGCAAAATGAAGCTGGCTATGGATAACAGGGTGGCGACATGACAACCACAGTCAAATTGCCGGATATGGACATTTTTCTCGAAGACCCGACAGGACTCCAACTGCATTTCCCCGTAAACCCGCCGGAGATCAACATCAAGCGGGACAAAAGCTACGAAACGCTGACGCTTGCGTTGCAAGGCGAGTTCGACATTCCCGGCGGCGAGAAAATCAAGGAGATTTCGTTTTCGTCCTTTTTCCCGATCCAGCACGAGCCGGGCTACTGCCGAACGGCAGAGGTCCCGAATCCGCAGCATGCCATGAATCAGCTCAATACCTGGATGGTCAGCAGGCAGCCGCTGAGACTGATCATTACGAATACCGATGTGAACGTGCTCGTGATGATCGCCTCGCATAACAGCAGCTTCCGCGGCGGCGAGCCGGGAGATGTGTATTTTGACCTGACCTTTCGCACATGGCGAGAATATAAAGTCCGTTCCGTTTCCGAAATTGGCGGAGGAACCACTGCGGTCGAGCCCCGGCCGGACATCAAGCCGGTCCCCAAAACGTATACGGTCAAGCCCGGCGACACCCTGTGGGGAATCGCGAAACTCAATCTGGGCTCGGGCAGCCGCTGGAGAGAAATTTACGACGCCAACGCAGGTGTGATCGGACCGGACAGCGACCGTATCTATCCCGGACAAGAGCTGGTGATGCCTGAATGAGCGAGCAAACAAGCAGGTTTTATGAGGTCATATTGGATAATCAGTACGCCTTGGGCGATCTCGTCGAAAGTTTGACGCTGGAGGAATCTCTGGACGAGATTGCTTACCGGGCGAGCGTAAATATGCGGCTCACGGCAGATTTTCCGGGTATCCGGCCTGGTCAGGAAATCCGCGTATCCGGCGTGCCGATTGGCGGTACGAATATGGTGTATCTGCTCCATCCGGGAGTCGTCTGGGAATGCGAGAACGTCTATGGGAGCTCGGACAAGCTGGCGGTGACCATTTACGATTCCACGATCTATTTGGCCAAGTCGGAGGACGAGTACTTATTCCCGGCCGGGCAGACGGCCTCCCAAAGACTGGAGCGTTATGCGTCAGACTGGGGCATCACCTTGAATAACTTCGTCGATACGGCCGAGATTCTCCGCAAAAACGTGTATCGTTCCCAACCCATTTATTCGATGATCCAAGCAGACTTAAAGGAAACCGCCCGCAAAGGCGGAGCCTTGTACCGTCCACGGATGACGCCAAACGGCCTGGAGCTGTTCGAAATCGGCAGCGATGAAACGATATGGGCGCTGGAGCCGAACGGGAACATCGAATCGCTCACCCAGCGCAGGACGCTGGAAGGAACCGTAACGAAGGTGAAGGTGCTCGGCAACGAAAGCGATCCGGAAAGCGCGACAGAAGTGCTAGCAGTCGAGGAGGCGGATACCGATCAGTTCGGCACGCTGCAAAAGGTCGTGCTGGACAGTACGATTACAACTGTCAGCGAGGCGGTCAAAGCGGCGAAAGGTTTGCTGTCCGGCATGCAGGAGACGTTTAGCGTCACTTCTCCGGATGTCAACACGATCCGGGCAGGCGACAAAGTGGCGCTGATCGGCAGCGGAATGGAGCTGATCGTGACTTCCGTCCGGCACGAGCTCGGACAGCCCGGAAAAATGACGCTGGAGCTCGCTTCGTACGACTACGTGAAGAGGAGGTACTACTTGGATGGATCCATTTAAAAACCTCGCCTCTCTCCTGGATTTCCGGATGTCCGGGCATGCAGCCAGCGCTCTTAGCGGCGTCCCGTCCGAGCTGGGTACGATGACGGCGAGCGGACTGAAGCTGGACGGGTTTAAGCATGAGATCCAGGACTATCTGGTTGCGGACTGGCGTGCGACGCTGCGGCTGCCTGCATTTACGATGACGGGCACAGTTACCGGGTTAAAAGACGGAGACGGCCGCGATGTACAGGGCAGCGGCTCGTTTGCGTTTCAGGCTGCCGAGGTCGAAGAGGCGGAACTGATGTTCAAGAACGGCCTAAAGCCGGGAGATCGCGTTCTGGCCGTTCCCGTAGCAGGCGGTTCGGAAGCCGTCGTGTTGTGCAAGGTGGTGAAGGGAAATGCCTAATCTATTTCCGATCGGCTCCGGCGCCCCGGACGGGAAAGCCAATGAAACGACAAACGGAGCTGTCCGGTTCGGACGGAGCTGGCGTTTCGATTACGAGCGCGGCGACTTCGTCGTAACGCCTACCGGCAAGATTGCCGGCTCTGCCGAGACCGACGCCTGGATCGAATGGTGCAAGAAGGCGCTGCGCACCGAAAGGTACACCTACTTGGCCTATTCGCGCAACTACGGCCAGGAATTCGACGACCTGATCGCCCGGAATCTCCCCCGCCCCGCCAACGAATCGGAGATTGTGCGGATTGCGACGGAGACTTTGAAGACAGACCCGCGGACGGGGAGCGTCGGCGGTTTTTCGTTTACGTGGGAAGGCGATCGCTGCAGCTTCCAATGCGAAGTTACGAGCGTACGCGGGCAAAAAACAACGATAGACGGAAGTGTGGTGACAGCCTGATGGCGACATTACCGAATTATTTGCAAGATCAGAGCGAAGAGCAGATTCTGCGCCGGATGCTTGACGCTTTGCCCTCCGATCTGGACAAGTCGGAGGGTTCTTTTATTTGGGACGCCGTCTCCCCGGCTGCAATCGAGCTCGCCCAAGCGGCGATCTGGGCCCAGGAGGTGCTGCGCCGCGGCTTCGCGGGCACTACGTTTGGGACGTATCTGGATTTGCGTTGTGAGGAGCATGGGGTGACGCGTAAACCCGCTGTCCGATCGACCGGCCAAGTCGTTTTCAGCGGAAAGGCGGGGGCGACTGTACCTGCGGGAACGGTAGTGGTGACGCTGGCGGACCCGGTAACCGGAACGCCGTCGATCTCTTTTGCCACGAAAAGTCCGGTTACTTTAAACGGGCAGGGAGCAGGAAGTGCGGCAATCGAAGCGGTTCGTGCGGGAAAGGAAGGCAATGTGCCCGCCCTTGCGATCAGTCTATTAGCGTCGTCCGTGCCCGGGGTAACCAGTGTTCGCAACGAAATCCCCACGACGGGAGGACAAAATACGGAGGATGACGAGTCGCTTCTCCAGCGTTATCTCGCCAAGGTGCGCCAGCCGGCAACATCGGGCAACGTGCACCAATACCGGCAATGGGCGATGGAAGTGCCGGGGATCGGGGACGCCAAAGTATTCCCGCTCTGGGACGGCCCCGGGACCGTAAAAGTAACCGTAGTGGACGCGGATCGTCAGCCCGTCGGTCCGCAAACGCTGGCCGAAGTAGCCGCTTACCTGGAGCAGGTCCGTCCGATTGGAGCGAATCCAACCATAGTTTCGGCAACGGCAAAGCCGATATCGATTGCCGCAACAGTAACGCTGGCTGCCGGGTTTACGATCCAAAGCGTAGTCGATGCCTTCTCTGCAGCCATGGTCGATTATTTCAAGGAAACGGCGTTTACCTCCTCGTATGTGAGCTATGCGCGGATCGCCACGCTTCTATTGAACACACCGGGAGTGACGGACCACACAGGCCTAGCCCTCGATGGCGGAACGGCCAACGTGCCGCTGGACGCGGAGCAAATACCGGTTCTTGGAACTGTGAATTTGGGGGTCTAGCCGGATGCCATACGAGCATGATGTATACAAAGTACTGACCTTTAGTGAGCTAGCTGACGGGGACGGTCAGGAGGGGCTTTCGCTTCCCGACCTCATGCGGATGATTCCGGAGTACTACCGGAACAGCAGAGTGATGAAGGCGATTCAGTCGGTGGATGCAGCCGAGCTTGGCCAGCTTCGGTTCGCCTTGGATGAAACGCTGGAGCAGTTTTTTGTGGACTCGGCGACGTGGGGGCTGGACGGGTGGGAAAAGGAATTGGGGCTTTCTACGGATTCCACAAGTCCTACTGCGCGAAGGCGGGAGTTAATCCGTGCCAAGCTGCGGGGAACCGGAACCACAACGAAGCGAATGATCATTGAAGCAGCCGCTTCTTTTTCAGGTGGCGAGGTTGAAGTGACCGAGTACCCGGAGGAGAGCCGTTTTGAGGTTAAATTTGTCGGCGTGAAAGGAATACCGTCCAATATGCCCGGATTTATCCGGATGCTGGAGGACATTAAGCCGGCTCATTTGGCTTATTCGTTCGCCTATACGTACACCACTTGGAGTAATTTGTTATCGCTTCACTGGTCTGATGCCGGCGCGAAAACCTGGAACGAACTGCGAATATACGAGGGAGGCTGATTGGATGCAACTGACGCCGAATCTGAACTTAAAAAAGCCGGAAGGCACAGACGTCGTTGATATTGCCGATCTGAACGAAAATGCGGATAAATTGGATACGGAGGTTGCCAAACTAGCTTCCACTACCACCCCCGGACGAATGTCTGCAGCGGATAAAGGGAAGCTGGACAGCGCTACTAGTGCAGCGACAGCTTCCACGCTGGTGCAGCGGGATGCCAGCGGCCGCTTTAAGGCGGCGGCACCGGCGACCGCTGATGACGTTGCACGTAAACAAGAAATCTCGGATCATGCCGATGTAAAAGCAACTACAGGTGGAGTATACGGACATACAACGCTGGTCGATGCGGTGAATAGCACTGCTACAGATAAGGCAGCGACGGCTAATGCAGTTAAGCAGGTGTTTGATCGGGCGAATCGTGTCGCGGTAAACGTCCTGCCGGATGGAGCGGATTTGAACGAAGTGAGTATTCCGGGGTTTTATCGTCTGCAAGGGAATCACCCGAACATACCGCATGGTAACTGTGCGTATGGCCAAATGTTAGTTATTCGCGGGGGTGCGGACACAATTACGCAGATAGTTTTCGCACATCAAGACCCGGCACTTACGTTCATGCGTGGAGGCAACCCTCCACAAGTCGGCGGCTCTGGTCAATGGAACCCGTGGGCTCGTGTTATGACCAGCGCAGGGGGAACGTACACAGGTAACGTAGTGATGGCGACGGGAACCGGAATTTATTTGGAGAATGGCGTCGGAATCGTGGGAAAGCGTACTGACGGCGCGTACTCTTCGTTGGCTCATATGGCTAGTGGTAATATAGCCGTATTCGGAACACCGGGAACCCCTGTCGCAGTTCATTCCTCTATGGTCCCGTCATGGTGGAACGGTTCGGTTAACCGCCAATTGATACACTCGGGTTCGGCAGCTTCCAACCAAGACATAGCCGGGCATCTGACTGTTCATGAAAACTTAATAGGCTCTGCCTTGTACTCAAATTATAACAACGCCGCAACTGGCGGTTCTATGTATTTAAAGAATCCGCAAAACACAACCAACCTACAAGGCTCGTACACAACAGTCAATATGTACGGTGATGCATGGCGGGTTTATGAAATCGGGGGCACCAATCGCGGCATATCGCTGAACCTGACGCAATGCGCTGCCGGAGCCGGGTCGGAATTGTGGCATACCGGAAATCTCCGCATCAACAACGGAGTGCTTGAATTTTATTACGGAGGGACGTGGACACCAGTGGGGGGAGGACGACCATTATCTGAACCAAGAAAGATAGATGCACCAAATAACAGTATATCCTTGCCATACAATCAATGGAAAACTGCGTTAGACTTAAACATGGCAGGCAGGATTGAGCAATTTTCTGCCAGAGTTAGTGGTTCGGGCAGTACCGTACAAGTGCGGATTACAATGGACGGTAAAGTTGTCACCGACGCCTTAGCAACGCTACATGCGGGGGTTCTACATTACTTGTACAATGAGGCGGGCGCTCATCCGTTCATGCCCGCAAACGCTCCAATCTCTTTTAATAACAGATTTCTTGTGGAATACCGGGGCAATACTGAAGGTTTTACTCCAACTGGCGGTTATACCATAGTTTACAGGCAAGCATATTAAAGGAGGAATCTTACAAATGTCCACAGTAAGCAAGTTCTTTTACCTTGAAAATGGCGTTGTTTATAGAATGGAAGTATTTGCTCAATTTGCATTTGGTAGCGAAAGACAAGTCGCCTTTACATCTGTCGGAGCGATGCTAGCAACAGTTGGAACGCCGATAGATATCGAAGTGGAATGGCAAAAATTTGACCAACATACAGCGACTTACGTGACCGACACAACCCGCTCGGACGTAATTCACGTGTTCGATGGGACAGCAACTCACGCGCTAACTCCGGTCAATGGCAAAGTTACGCTGGAATATATGCCGACGGAGCCGGGCGAAGTCACCTTTACGAGCATTGGTGCGACGCACACGCTTAAAGTAACTGTTATGGAATAACAACGAGTACCACACACGCCCCGAGCAATCGGGGCTATCCCATTTAACCTGCCGTAAGGGGTGAAGAGGAGGCGATTCGATTGCCAGTTGAAACCCAAGAGCAGATCATAGAGAGGTTAGCACGTGTTGAAACGAAAATCGATTATATGATGAATGCCCGCGACATCGCTCAGGAAGCGCTTCAATCCACCAAGTCCGCCCACCAGAGGCTAGACCGGCTGGAAAAAATCGTGTACTGGGCGGCGACCACGATTATTGGCAGCGTGATCATTGCAGTTCTGGCAATGGTCATCAAGACGAAGGGGGAGTAACATTGTGCCAGACACCCAACTATTCACCTGGCAAGCCCTGCTGACCATCGGCGGGGCTTCTTTATTGACCTTCTACATCGTGCAATATACCAAAGTTCTAATCGACCGCATCCTGCAAAAGTGGCGGGTGCCCACGGATCTGTACGCCGTGCTGGTCGCTTGGATCGTGCTGCTCGCCGCGCAGTTTGCGATCGGGGTACAAGCCACCGGCGACTGGCGGACATACTTTCTGACGTTCGCCAACGCTTTTCTCGTAGCGGCTGCCGCCGGGCAGATCCAAAACAAATCCATTCATCCCCCCGGAGGTGAATCCACCAATGAAAGGACTTGATTGCGCGACACCGCTCCAAAAAGCATCGGCCAAGGCTTTTGCCCGGGACGGCTATCAATTTGCTTGCCGATACCTCGTCCCGACAGGCTGGAAGCGGCTGACCCGCGAAGAAGCCGAGCTGATCTCCAAGGCGGGGCTGCAGGTCATCTCCGTCTTCGAGACGACGGCCGACCGGGCGCTTGGAGGGCGCGCGGCGGGATTGGCTGACGGGGCAACTGCGCTTCGGACTGCTCACGCGATCGGGCAGCCGGAAGGCAGCGCGATTTATTATGCGGTAGATTTCGATGCAACCACCCAGCAGATGCCCGTCGTGATCGACTACATCCGCGCCGCTTCCGAAGCTTCTCCCGGATATTTGACCGGGGTGTACGGTTCCTACCGTGTGATCGAGGCTGTCCGCGAAGCCGGGGTCTGCACCCGCTACTGGCAAACGTACGCCTGGAGCCGAGGGCATAAAGCGGAAAGCATCCATCTGTATCAATACCGCAACGATATCGTAGCCAACGGCGTTCGAATCGATCTGAACGATTCCTACGGAGACGAAGGAGGGTGGAGTACAGTGATGAAATACAACTTAAAATCGGAGGACGTGAACGAAATGATCGAGCGCTTCCTCAGCCACGAGTTCGACCAGGCCTCCCGCGAAGACAAAATCCGCCGCAATTACTTGGCCAACGAACTGCGGAAAGCGTCCGGCCAGCCCGAGCAGCTGTATATTCCCGAATAACGCCGCGGCATTCCAGCGCTTAGCGGAAACCGCACATTCAGCATCTTCGATGGAACACGCATCGACCCATCCCTTGAAATCGCGCACAACATAAACCGCCAGCCGAATCATCCCCTATCATCGCGTCTAGAAGCTGTGAACCCGCCCATGCGCCATCGTTAGCAAAATATTTACAAAACTTGCGATTCACGTTAACAATCGGTGGTTAAGCTAGAAGCATAGTCCGATAAGCGAACGACGCTTAGGAGGTATGCGATCATGATCCGAAAAATCCGGATATGGCTGGCCCCGATTCTGATGATAGTTTTACTCATCGCCCACGAGACGGCTCAGGGACAATTCGACGACACGACAGCAGCAGACCGAATCCTTCATGCCCAACCAGATGAGGGAGCTAAGCCGATGAGCTTGCCGTTGTTGTCGATCCTCGAAGCCAAGGATTTGCCGGGCCACACCGTTACGATAAAAGGAAAAGTAGTGTTCGTACCTAGTCGCCAAGCGGACGGCTTCTGTCAGTTCGTTGTGGAAGACGAGACCGGCTCGCTGCTTTTGTCCACAAAGGCGGCTTCCCTCCAAGTCGGCGATATTATCCAAGTAACCGGCAAACTGGGCATCTCGCCACAATCCGCCCTGCTGAGAGCGGATCGGGACGATATCTTCCTCATTCGATAAGCAACTCCCATAGCTATTCCCCCTCATAAAAACTGCCGGACCTATTCGTCCGGCTTTTCGTGCTTCCTTCCCGAGGCCCCCTTCAGCCGTCATCGTTCCATGACTATCCCCCCTGTTCCACGTATCCGTACCCGAAGTATATGCGCCGCATATACTGTTCACATAATTACCAAACTCTGCATCCGAAGGATACTCCACCACTTCCTGAGAATCCAAGCGGAGAGCCCGGATGAATGCCGTAGAAGCGAAGCGTTCGCATTTGGTTCCCGGATTTTCACCATAGAAGCTTCCATCCAAAAATCCAGGAACAATGGCGATCGAAGGCATCGTCCGGGCTAGGAGCGGACCGCCATATCACCAGAACCTGCAGGTTTGCATCTACGCTTTTATTAAACAGCTGCATCCGAAGGATACTCCACCACTTCCTGAGAATCCAAGCGGAGAGCCCGGATGAATGCCGTAGAAGCGAAGCGTTCGCATTTGGTTCCCGGATTTTCACCATAGAAGCTTCCATCCAAAAATCCGGGAACAATGGCGATCGGAGGCATCATCCGGGCTAGGAGCGGACGTCATTTCACCAGAACCCGCAGGTATTGCCTTGACGCTTTTATTAAACAGCTGCATCCAAAGGATACTCCCCAACAGTGAATCCATCCGGGCTAGGAGCGAACCACCATATCACCAGTGCCCGCAAGGATTGCACTTGAACAGCTTCACCACCACGGAAAGGGGCGAGCAGCATGAGTTCCAACCATTCCGCCATGGACAACATTCGAAGGTACGGCGCGAACAACTATAACCCGCTTCCCGTCATGCTCGTGAAAGGAGAGGGCGTATGGGTAGAGGACGCGCGGGGCAAGCGTTATCTGGACATGCTGAGCAGTTACTCCGCGCTGAACCACGGGCACCGGCATCCGAAAGTGATCGCCGCCCTCCGAGAGCAGGCGGATCGCCTTACATTAACCTCCCGCGCCTTCCATAGCGAGCCGATCGGCGCTTTGTACGAAAAGCTGGCGCGGCTGACCGGCAAATCGAAAATCGTGCCGATGAATACCGGAGCCGAAGCGGTAGAGACCGCGATCAAGGCGGCCCGAAGATGGGCCTGCGACAAGAAGAATATTCCCGACGGGCAAGCCGACATCATCGTATGCGAAGGCAACTTTCACGGCCGCACCGTGACCGTAACGTCCTTCTCGACCGAGCCGGCATACCGGAGAGGATTCGGTCCGTTCACACCCGGCTTCACCACCATCCCATACGGCGACGCTGCGGCGTTGGAGCAAGCGATTACGCCAAATACGGCTGCCTTCCTGGTCGAGCCGATTCAAGGCGAAGCCGGAGTCATCGTGCCGGAGGACGGGTATTTAAGTAAAGCCGCTGCCTTATGCAAACAACAAAACGTCCTGTTTATGGCGGACGAGATCCAGACCGGCTTCGGCCGTACCGGTCAGCCGTTCGCCTGCGACTGGGAGCACGTCGTCCCGGACGTCTACATTCTCGGCAAAGCGCTCGGCGGCGGCGTATACCCGGTGTCTGCGGTAGCGGCGGACAAGGACGTGCTCGGCGTATTCGACCCGGGCTCCCACGGTTCCACCTTCGGCGGCAACCCGCTGGCTTGTGCCTGTGCTGCAGCGGCGATCGATGTTTTCGAGCAGGAACAGCTGGCTCAGCGCTCCCGGGAGCTGGGCGATCATGCGATGCAGCGGCTTCGCTCCATCCAAAGCCCCATCCTGCGCCAGATCCGCGGCAAAGGCTTGTTTATCGGGCTGGAGCTAACCGTCGAGGCAAGACCATACTGCGAGCGTCTCATGGAACAAGGCGTGCTGTGCAAAGAAACGCATGCGACCACGATCCGGCTGGCGCCACCGCTGACGATCAGCCGGGAGGAGCTCGACTGGGGCCTGGACCGGATCGAGCGCGTGTTGAAAGGAGCGGTCACATGAATCCGAATATATGCAAACAGATTTCCGTACTGGGAGTCCCGATGGATCTCGGGGCCGACCGGCGCGGAGTCGATATGGGGCCCAGCGCGATCCGGTGCGCGGGTCTTGAGGCCAGACTGGAGCAGCTCGGCTACACCGTTCATGACGAAGGCGACCTCGTGGTTCGCAGAGCTAAGGCGTACTCGAGCACGCTGCCCGAAACTAATATGAAATATGCGTACGAGATCGTCCGGGTGAATGAGGAGCTGGCGGAGAAAGTCGCAGCCATAACGGCGGCAGGAGACCGGTTCCCGCTCATTCTGGGCGGGGATCACAGCATTGCGATCGGGACGATCGCCGGGGTGACCCGGAACAAGGAGCGGATCGGCGTCATCTGGTACGATGCGCATGGAGACGTCAATACCCCGGACACCTCCCCGTCCGGCAACATTCACGGCATGGCGCTGGCTGCGGCGCTCGGGTTCGGGCATCCCGCCTTGACCGGAATCGGAATCGGCAGCGGCGGCGTTCCCCGCATCGATCCGCGCAATGTCGTACTCGTAGGCGCTCGGTCGCTCGACCCGGGCGAGCGTATCTTTTTGAAGCAGCACGGGGTCACCGTCTACACGATGCACGAGATCGACCGGATCGGCATATCCGGGGTGATGGAGCAGGCGGTGCGTCTGACATCCGCCGGGACGGAAGGCGTTCATCTCAGCCTCGACCTGGACGGTCTGGACCCGGAGGACGCCCCCGGAGTAGGGACCCCGGTGCCTGCCGGCATCAGTCTGCGGGAGAGTCTGCTGGCCATGGAGATATTATCTGCTTCGGGCCTCTTAACCAGCGCCGAGTTTGTAGAAGTCAATCCGGTACTGGACCTAAGGAACAAAACGGCCAAGGCGGCCGTAGAGCTGATCGCTTCCCTGCTCGGCGAAACCATTATGTAAACGCTACCAATCGTTGCCTCCATTCAAATGAGGCAAAACCCGGCCGTTCCAGTATAATTTTCCTCCGGTTTTGTGTATGATAGAGAGATAATCTAGAGCGCGCCCCAATCGGCGAGAAGGGAAGGTAGACGAGGAGATGGAGCCGAAGACGGAATCATCGAACTTTATCAAAACCATTATTGCAGAAGACATGAAAGAGGGCCGGACCGCGCAAGTAGTCACCCGGTTTCCGCCCGAGCCGAACGGTTATTTGCATATCGGCCACGCGAAGGCGATCTGCCTGAACTTCGAGCTGGCCGACGAATTCGGCGGGAGGACGAACCTGCGCTTTGACGACACGAATCCGGTTAAGGAAGATACCGAATACGTCGACGGCATCCTGAACGATATTCGCTGGCTCGGCTTCGAATGGGAAGAGCTGCATTTCGCTTCCGACTACTTCGAAGAGACGTACAACCGGGCCGTCCTCCTCATCCGCAAAGGACTGGCCTACGTGGACGACCAGACGCCCGAGGAAATGAGGCTGGCTAGAGGGACGCTGACCGAGCCGGGCAAAGACAGCCCGTACCGGAACCGCTCCGTTGAAGAAAACCTCGACCTGTTCGCCCGGATGCGGGCCGGCGAGTTTCCGGACGGGGCGAGAGTGCTCCGCGCCAAGATCGATATGGCTTCGCCGAACATCAACATGCGCGACCCGGCGCTGTACCGGATCATCCATGCGCATCATCATAAAACCGGAGACGCTTGGTGCATCTACCCGATGTACGACTTCTCGCATCCGATCGGGGACGCGCTGGAGGGCATCACCCACTCACTGTGCTCGCTCGAATACGAGGACCATCGTCCGCTGTACGACTGGGTCATCCGCGAATGCGAGATGGAGCACGTCTCCCGCCAGTACGAGTTCGCCCGGTTCAACATGACCAATACGATCATGAGCAAGCGTTATCTGAAAATGCTCGTCGATTCCAAAGTCGTCGATGGCTGGGACGATCCGCGGATGCCGACGATTACCGGATTGCGCAGACGCGGATATACGGCGGAAGCGATCCGCAGCTTCATGCGCGAGGTCGGTGTGGCCAAAGCCGTGTCTACGGTAGACTCGCAATTTCTCGATCATTTCCTGCGCGAGGATCTGAAGCTGAAGGCGCCCCGGACGATGGCGGTCATTCAGCCTTTGAAGGTCGTCATCACGAATTACCCGGAAGGCCAAGTGGAGATGCTGGACGCCGAGAACAATCCGGAGAATGAAGAGATGGGCACCCGGCAAATTCCGTTCTCCCGGGAAATCTGGATCGAGCGGGACGATTTTGCGGAAAATCCGCCGCCGAAGTACCACCGTCTGTTTCCGGGCAACGAGGTGCGTCTGAAGCACGCTTACTTCATCAAGTGCGAGGAAGTAATCAAGGACGCGGACGGAAACGTCGTCGAGATCCATTGTACGTACGATCCGGAGACGAAAAGCGGCAGCGGCTTTACCGGGCGCAAGGTGAAAGGAACGATTCATTGGGTCGACGCGACTAAGGGCATTCCGGCGGAGTTCCGGTTTTACGAGCCGCTTGCGCTGGACGAGAAGGTCGATGCCGATACGTTCCTGGAGCGTCTCAATCCGAACTCGCTGGAGGTTCTCGGCGGCTTCGTTGAGCCGGATATGACTTCCGTGCAGCCGCAGGACAAGTTCCAATTTTTCCGCCACGGCTATTTCAACGTCGATTCCAAGCATTCCGCTCCGGGTAAGCCGGTGTTCAACCGCATCGTGTCACTGAAAAGCTCGTACGATCCGGGCGCGAAATAAAGCAGAACCAAGAAAGAGCCTTCCGATGCCACTGACTGTGTGGCGGGAGGCTCTTATTTGCTTGCACGCGAAGTTTACCGCAAACAGCTTAATCCGTAGTCGCCGGAGGAAGAACGAGCCGGAGCAGCATCAGCACATCGTACCGGTCAAAGCCGGGCAAGCCGTTCACGTCCGGGTAGCCTGAAGTAATCGTCCCGATCAGATCGTCGATATGAATGCCGTCGTCGTCTTCGTACGCGGCCCGCAATCCGTTCTCCTGAACGACCGGGATGTCCAGCTGGATCACTTGGTTCTCTTCGGCGTCCTCCAAGGCTCCGGGCAGAATGCTGACCGTGAACGGACTGCCTGCCGCAACCGGTTGTGCCAGTGTGACGAACACATGATGAATCTCGCCGGGCCCCTCGCTGAAAGAAACCGATTGGACGGTTGTCTGCAGTCCGTTTAGTTTGATCGACTCCAGAGGGATCGGGCCCGTGTCGGTGTACAGCGCTTTTTTGGAATACAGCTCGATAGTCCTTCCGTCTCCTCTAAGCAAGGCATATCCGATCGGCTGTATCGCAGGAGCGCGGCGAATGGTAAAGGTATACGTGTCTTCGCCAAAACCGTCATCCGAAGCTGCCGTAATAAGCAGGCTCGCTCCCGGCTCGGATTCGGGGAGATGGATGATCATTTCCTGAATGAGAGGGCCGGTATCGGAATACGTGCTGTTCGTAACGGTATACGCCGCGCCGCTTACGGTCAGTTGCAAACGTCGATCGGCCACGACGAGGCGCAGCGGCAGCTCCGTCGCTCCGGAAGGCGCGATCCAGTCGTACGAGCCGTAGGGGCTGTCCGCTGAAGCCAGCAGCTCGCCAACTGACGAGGAGGCATGAAACGGCCGGGAAATCGTGACGTTGTCGATCTCCTGCGTACTGACCGCATCGCCGGTACTGGCGGAGAAGCCGATTCCGCTAAACCGTCCGTCCAGCTGGCCGGAGTAATCGATCACCGGATTGCCGTTCCAGACGACCTTCACGCCGTCATTTCTGACTTGAATCGTGACATCGTGCCACTGATCCAAAGCGATATATGCCTGATCTATATAGGCTAAACGGGGAGACGATTGTTCAGGGTCGCAGCAATGCACCGGGGTGTTGTGGAACAACGAGACGTTGGGACTATACTCGGCATGCTCGTAATTGGCCCAGGTATCGAATTCGACCCCGTATCCGCTGCCCACCTCGAATCCCATCCCTCCGCCTTTGACCGGAAATTCGTTTTTCTCCTTGTTGAACATGAAGACGATTCCGTCGGCCGTTCCGTACGGGGACGGTTCAGTAATCCGGAACTGAAACGATACGTCATAGGGCGGGGCGATGTTTTGCCGCAACCAGATCGTTCCGACCTGATCCTGAAGCGAGGACGTCAGCCGCATGCTGCCATTGACTAACGCAGACGCGCCCAACATGCTCCACAATCCCGATTCCGATTCGAACCTGTCCTCGATCCATAATTCGCTCCCGGAGCTTGCGGGACTTTCCGCATATACCGGCACTCCTGCCCACCCGATTCCGATACATGCCGCAAGCAATAACCGGAGCCACACACTTCCCGATTTGACCAAGCCGTTCTCCTCCTACTACCGAATCCAATACTATTCCTAAATTTATTATACTTGCTTCCTATAAGGGGGGGAAGAATTCCGTGGTATAATATTGTCGGAATGGGTATTGTTTGCGTGGGAGAGGGACAACGATTATGCTGTTTGTGCTTATAGCCTTATGGAGCGTAGCTGTCGTGCTGCTCATATCGGACTTTAAGAAAAGCTCGATCCGCTGGCTCAGCGGCGTTGCTTTTTGCGGCGGCTCGGGGGCCTTGTCGGCTTTGCTCGGGGATACGTTGATACCGCTGGCCCTGGCGAGAGAGGCGGGGACCGGACTTTTGGATGTGATGGAGGGGCTGCGCAAGCTGTTCTCGCTGCTCCAATATTACGGATTGCCTTATACGTTCGTTTTGTTCGCGGTAAGCTACAACCCGCCGGCCTGGCTGAACCGGCGCCGCAAAATGTGGCTGGCGCTTGCGTTACTGCTGCCAATAGCGCTTACAATACTGCTTATCCGTCCGATTCACCCGATTCCGTTCCGGCTGACGGCCGCATGGGCGCTTCCGTACGCCGCAGTCGGCTCGCTGTGGATCGTCTTCATGCGGCAGACGCATGCAACGACGAAGCTGAGCGACCGGCTGACGATTCTTGCGATCGTCCCCGCGGTATTGCTCTGTGCGGTGATGAACTATGTGCTTCCAAGCTTCGGTCTTTTTGAAATGTGGCGGTACAATACTTGGATTATCGCATTTGCGGTGCTTGTGTTTACGATAGCGATATTCAATTACGGGTTTCTGGGCGTCCGCGTCCTGATCCAGACCCGCAAGCTGGATGTGTCCATCCGCGCCGTAACGTCGGGAACCGCCGTATTGAACCACGCGATCAAGAACGATGTCGGCAAAATGAAGCTGTTCGGCGAGAAAATACGCGCCTACGCGGAGCGGACGGATCAGCCCGAGCTGGCCGCCGATATTAACGTCGTGCTTGCGGCATCCCGGCACGTGCAGGAGATGATCGCCCGCGTGCAGGACCAGACGCAGGAGCTGGCGCTCCGGCCGGGACGGCACCGTCCGCTCGATATACTGGAGGCGCTCCGCGATCAGCTCGATACAGGCAATTCGAACGTCCGTATCCACCTCGAGGTTCCGGCGGACCTGGAGCTGCTGTGCGACCGCGCGCAGACGGTGGAGACCTGGAACAATGTGCTCTCCAACGCGATCGAGGCGATGCCGGGAGGCGGGGACATCTTTGTGAAAGCATACGAGACGAAGCACCACACGGTGTTCGAGATCAAAGATACGGGACCGGGTATGGATAAAAAGCTGCTCAGCCAGGTAATGGAGCCGTTTTTTACGACGAAGGGAGAACGCCGAATGAATTTCGGACTGGGGCTTTCGTATTGCTACCAGGTGATGCGCAAGCACGGCGGCACGTTTGATCTATACAGCCAGCCGGGGAAAGGCGTTACGGCGGTTATGCGGTTTCCGAAGAAGAAACAAAGGGGCGGAAGACGATGAACGACATACGCGTACTCATCATCGAAGACGATCCGGATTGGCTCCGCGGGCTGACCGCTTATCTGGAAGCTCAGCCGGGCCTGCAGATCGCGGGCAGCGCGGATACGGTTGAAGATGCTGCCAAGGCGATCCGCGAGCTCGAATACGACGTCGTGCTGATGGATATTATGCTGGCGGACGAGGTGGCGGGCATCAATCTGGCTCAGGAAGTGCTGATGAGCGGGAATAATGCGAGAGTGCTCATGCTGACCTCGATGGAGCTGAAGGAGCTGATGTTCGACGCGTTCCGCGCGGGAGCGGCCGATTATTTGATCAAATCGGACTTTGAACGGATTCCGGACGCGATCCGCGACGCCTACCGGAACGAATCGCCGATTAGCGCGGCCGCAGCCGCACAGATGCGGGAAGAATTCCGGAGGCTGAAGCAGTTGGAAAAAACCTACGAACAGAAGGAACTGAAGGAAAAAATTACGCCTTCCGAGCTGCAGGTTCTCGAGATGATCGATAACGGCATGCCGCAATCGGCCATTGCCGACAAGCTGGTCGTCTCGATCCGGACGATCAAGGTGCATGTCGGCAATGTGCTGAAGAAGATGGGCGGCGGCAGCAGCAAAGATGCGGCCCGTAAAGCCCGTGATCTCGGGTTGTTCGAGAAGCGGGAGGACGGGAAGTAAAGCGTCAAGGAATCAGGGAATGGCCTTGCGTTGGGAAGCGGCTTAGGGCAAGCAGGAGGAGCCGACTGCAACCGGGGATTATCGGGCAGCTTGGCCGGTGACGCTCCAAGTTGCCCGCCATAGACAGGGAGGCAGGCAGGCGGGAGGGCGGGTTCTCAGATTTTCCGATCCGCGAGCGTTTCCGCTCTGGCCTGCACCTCCGCCAGCCCGTCGCGCACTTCGCCGATCGGCAGCCGTCCGGTTTCGAGTGCCTGCTCGTCCGTCTCCAGCAACCGCTCGTAGAAATGGCAGGCTTCGTCCAGCAGCCGGATATAGGCGGTACGGTCGAAGCCCGGGGCGGCATTCTCCGCTTCTTCCCGGGAGTCATCCAGCAGCTCGAACAAGACGTCTTCCGCATCCGCGTATCGTCCTGCAGAGCCGTAGTACGGCCAGAGCAGCTCCTTCGTACCGCGCGGGAGCTCGTAGCGGCTAAGCCGCTCAACCAGCTCCTCGATCTGGCCTTGCGTATCCCATCCTTCCACGTTCGGATGATCCTTGTGGGCAATCAGTGACAAATTCAGCGCCTTCAGATTCAGCCGGTACTCGTCGTCCGGCTTCTCCAGCATGCTGCACAGCTCGGCTTCTTCCTTAAGCAGGCCGGCGATCAAAAACATTTTCTCCGAAGCGGACTCTCCGTCCCGGCTGAGCAAATCAACGAGATCGCGCTCGGATAAAGCGCGGACGAGACCGGGATTGATCCCGAACAGCCGCTTGTACGTTTCCCCCACCAGCTCCATCGCTTCCTGCGGCTTAAGCTGCTTTTTCATGCCTAGTATGGCGCCGATCGAACTGCTGATCTGCTCGATCAGACGCATGATGTAATCGCGTTGAAACATCCCCTGCACACCCTCCTGCCCGTGAATATTCGTTTTATCGTCTACTATACGTTTTTACTATACCATACGTTTCCCCTTGGCCCGATTTCGGTTACACTATCGGTAAAGCCCGGCCGAGCTGCTTACGGTTTGCAGCCGAGCAATCCATCAAGAGGAGTGGATAGCCGATGATCATCGATATTTTTCAAGATAACGTATGTCCCTGGTGCCGGATCGGCAAGGCGAATTTATTTCGGGCGCTCGAAGAATATAGCGGGGAGCCAGTGACGATCCGCTGGCGGGCGTATATGCTCGATCCGAGCGTGCCGGAGGAAGGCCTTCCGTTTATGAGCACGATGAGGCAAAAGTACGGGAAGCAGTTTTCCAAAGAAGGGATGATCAGCCGGGTTGTCGAAGCGGGAGCCGCCGCAGGCGTGAAGTTCGATTTCGACAAGGTCGACATGATGCCGAATACGAAGCTCAGCCACCGTTTGATCGCGATCGCGCCGGATTCGACGAAGACGGACCTGGTTGAGGCGATCAACCGGGCGTATTTCGAAGAAGGCCGGGACATCGGCAGTCGCTCGGTGCTGCTGGAGATCGCCGAAGAGAACGGGCTTGCGTCTGCGGAACTGGGGGAACGACTGGATCGCGGAGAGGGAGAGCGGCAGGTGGAGGAGGACTTCGCCATGGCGAGAAAGATCGGCATATCTGGGGTTCCGTTTTTTATCGTGGGCGGGAAGTTCGGGCTGTCGGGAGCGCAGCCGCCGGAGTCGTTTCTTAAAGTGTTTCGGAGACTGGAGGAGCAGGCGGACAAGTAAGGGACTGCCCGGAAGCGGCGGAAACGCAAAAAAAGAGGCCCCGAGCCAGATGGTCTCGGGAGGCCTCTCTTTTTGTATGCCTGTATGGTTGTATAGTTTTATGCGAATAGGGTTAGTTAGCTGCGTCGGTAGTTACCACTGCATCGCCCGCGCGTCCCGTTCGAATTGCTCCAGCAGAATGTTAGCCCGCTCCACATCCTTTTTGTGAACGTACAGCTTAACGGTCGAATAATTCCCCCCGTTCAGGCTGTGCTGCGCGGTAATCCCAGCTTGCTCGGCGACTTCGGACTGAATCCGGCATTTGACGTTGTTCGATTTCAAATAAGCGCATTTTGTCTCCAACTCGTCGGTATTGCCTCCGCTGGAGGCGAGCACCGTCTTCCATCCCGCGCTGCGGACGGCAAACAATCCGATCACCAATAGGGCCGCTACAATCATAATCATCCATCCCATGCTCCTGCACCACCTTCAAAAAATTTGTCGGTACTGAAGTTCTGCCGGCTAACGATTACGGTCGTCCCCGCGTGCTTTTTGGCACGCCTGATTGGGCAGAGAGAGTGCTCCGATTGACCTCGGCGCCTTGTCGGATCGCATGCGGGCAGCGCCGGGGCGTTCTTGCACATGCCCTCTTACTTCCTCTTTAAACCGATCCCTGCCCTTTGAAACCGGGTCTGCCAAAAAAATCTTGCTGTCCTTGTGGTACAATAAGAGCAACAGCTTGTTTACTCGTCCGGAGCTTCGAGCGAGAGGGGGCGCCGGTTTAGGGAGTCAAGGAGAAGGTTATGATTCGAATCGGACTTACCGGTTGGGGCGATCACGAAGCGTTGTATCGGAACGGTACGGCGACGCCTGACAAACTGCGCGTGTACGGGAAGACGTTTCCGATCGTCGAGGTGGACAGTTCGTTTTACGCCATCCAGCCGGAGCGCAATTATGACAAATGGGCGCAGGAGACGCCTGCGCATTTTGGATTTATCGTGAAGGCGTATCAGGGGATGACCGGGCATCAGCGAGGCAAGCCGTCGCACGATTCGGAGGAGTCTATGTTCGCTGCTTTTCTGGCTTCTATTCGACCTTTGCGGGAAGCGGGGAAGCTGAAGGCGGTGCTGTTCCAGTATCCGCCCTGGTTCGATTGTACGCGGAAGCATGTCGAGACGCTGCGCCAAGCCAAGCAGCGGATGGGCGACGTACCGCTTGCGCTCGAATTCCGCAACCGCACCTGGTTTGAGCCGGAGATGCGAGAGCGTACGCTTGCGTTCATGGAGCGGGAGAGCTGGGCGCACAGCATCTGCGACGAACCTCAGGCGGGAATCGGCTCGGTGCCGATCGTGCTTGTACCTACCCATCCGGAGCTGACGGTCGTCCGGTTTCACGGGCGCAATACGGAGGGCTGGCACAGCAGCGGCGAACCGAATTGGCGGGATGTGCGCTATTTGTACCGTTATAACCGGGAGGAGCTTGCGGATTGGGTGGAGCGTCTGCGTTTGTTGCAGGAGGGAACCAAGGAGATATGCGTGCTGTTCAACAACAACTCCGGCGGGGACGCGGCATCGAACGCTATGGAGCTGGCGCAGCTGCTGGGACTGGACTACCCGGAGCTTCCAACCCCTCCGGTGCAGCTGGACTTGTTTGGGGAGTAGGCTGTGGCTATGGGCTTTCGGCGCTTGGTCAAGTGTAGTCGGTTATTGTTATGAGCGCAGCATAGGATTAGTTCTTGTGCATAAAACATAGTGCTTAGCATGTTAGCACAGAGTATAGAGTACAGAGCGCAGGGCACAGAGCGCAGAACACAGAACACAGAGCGCAGAACACAGAGCGCAGAACACAGAACACAGAGCACAGAGCACAGAGCGCAGAACACAGAACACAGAGCACAGAGCGCAGAACACAGAACACAGAACACAGAACACAGAGCACAGAACACAGAACACAGAACACAGAACACAGAACACAGAACACAGAGCACAGAACACAGAACACAGAACACAGAGCACAGAGCACAGAACACAGAACACAGAACACAGAGCACAAAACACAAAACACAAAACACAGAATACACGCTCAACACACACAACGCGTACCACGTTAACACATAGTACATATTGTAGCCTGGACCGGTAGGATTAAAGCCGATCGTGCGGAGCGATGCGAAGACCCGCATCGCGTCCATGTGCAGTCAGTCTCCTTATATGGCACGCCTATAAGAGGTTTTTGAGACCGCTATTTCGTGAAAAACCGGCCGGTCCAGCAAAATAGAGGATGTTTGAAGCTTTTATTATCGGCGAAAGATCGGATATTGCATGATTGCCCCGATTTAGCGGCTCCAAACATCTCTTATTTTCCCCAATCCAGCGATCTGATGGAGAATAAGAGTCTCTAAAGACTCTAACGATCGCTAGCTGTAGCTCTGACCCGCACCGCTCGGCCAAGCTCCGGGTAGGCCCTCCTTGTCCGCCATTCGAGAGGGGCGCTCGCTGACACGGTACCGCAGGTGGCGGCCTGCCGACTGGCCGCAGGCAGGAGCAAGCCGGAGAGCGGCAAACTGCATGCCGTTTGGCGAGCCGCGCTCACCAGCCGCGCTCACCAGCTATAGCCTCCCGCACCCGCAGCCACCCTGCCTGTTCAGTACTCCGTCTTAATCGTCGACTGGCGCCACAGCTCGAACGGATTTGCCGCCAACGGATCGGGCTCCAGCCGGATCATCGGAAGCCGGCGCTCTTCGAGCGGCTTGGCGATCTCTTCGTAGATCAGGTTGTCGTCGAATCCGGCTTCGGCCGCATCGGCCCGGTCCAGGGCGTAGTAGACGGCGCGCACCCTCGCCCAGTACAGGGCGCCGAGGCACATCGGACACGGCTCGCAGCTCGTATACACTTCGCAGCCGGTTAGCCGGAAATCGCCCAGGCTGCGGCACGCGTCCCGGATCGCCTGCACCTCGGCATGGGCCGTCGGATCGTTCGCCGAGGTCACCTCGTTGGCTCCGCGGCCGATGATCCGCCCGTCCTTGACGACGACGGCCCCGAACGGTCCTCCCCGCTCTCCTTGCGCATTGCCGCACGCCAGCGATAACGCCTCCTTCATAAATGCTGCCTCCGTTTTGTCCATAGCCCCCAACCTCCGTTACCTTCAATAAAGGTTCTTCTATTTACCCTATGATCCGCCAACGGTAACATGACTTATGCACGGACCGATTCCTTTCTCCGGGAGCTGAAGCCGAAGACGACCTGACCGCAAACGAAAAACGAAAAAACGAAAAAACGAAAAAACGAAAAAAACGAAAAAAACGAAAAAAACGAAAAAAACGAAAAAAACGAAAAAAACGAAAAAACGAAAAAAACCTTCACCCCGATCGGGGGTGAAGGCGCAGGGAGCGTCCCGCGTGTGCTGTTCAAGCTTTCATCTTAGCGAAAGCATCACGGGGATGCAGGAACGAGGTGGGCACGGACGCCAATTTCTTGAACACGATGTCGCCCTTCAACACGGAAGGCCCGCTCGTATATACCGCTTCCCGTTCTTCTTCGATCCTTTTTTTGGCGCGGACCGCCTTCTCCGTACCGTTTGGCCGTTTTGTCATCGTACTCACACCCTTTCCAGAAATAGTGCCAGGATGCCGAGCAGCACCTGGTTTTTATAAGTAACCTCGTCAAGCACCATCCGGGAGTTGAAAGCGCTCCGGCTTTGCTTCTCCAGGAAGCAGTGCAAAGTGACGATGTAATGCTTCGAAATGGGTATGCAAATAATATATTCACGAAACCCGAGTTTCTCAACTTCAAATAATTCTGTTTTTCCGCTTATATACGTCTGGCACACATAACTCGTCGTATCGCCTACCCCGAACGACTCCTTGCCGCCCACATTGCCTGCGCTGCCCAGCTTGACCAGACGTTCGCCGTCGGCCGACAGCTTGTACAGCGTTGCCCCGGTCACCTGACTGAGCTGGATCTGCACCAGATGGTTGCGGATTTCTCCGGTCTGCAGCTCCTGGATGAAGACCGACAGCACTCTCGCGTAATCGGGAGAGGCGTGCTGGCTGTTCTCCATCAGCGACACGAAGAACCGGTTAGCGCTCTCATAAACCTTGCTTGTCCTCATTATATCATGAACGTCGAGCGGATTCAGTCCGGTACGTACATAATTTTTGAGTAAAATCGACAATTGGGCCCGGATATAGCCGAAAGCGTCATCGGCATTGTCGAACGGCTTGACGTTGCGGGCAAAATGGCTCGACACTTCGTCGATAAACTGCTTCAGCTGCGGCTCCAGCGAAGGGGAGTCGTCCTGATATAAGATCCAGATCCGATTCATCACGATGACGAGCACCGGCTTGCGCGCCGCGAGGGCATGCCGGTATTCCGCATGCGTAATGCTGATGCCCCATTCCGATACGAGGCTTCCGTAGCGCTCCCCGATGACAAGAACGTAAACGTCCGATTTATCGATTTCTTCGAGACAGCTCTCTATAATATTGCCGGACCCGGTGAAATTAAATTCGATCGATTCCGAGGCTACGGCCTTGTGACCGAGCTTCGATTCGATTTGTCCGGCCAGGCTGGCCCGGACGAAATGCAAGTCGCGTATAGTCGAGCTGATGAAAATGCGCAGCAAAGCGATCCCTCCCACCTGATTACATCAATTTGACGAAGAGGGTGTTTTTTCCTGCTTGCGGATCTAGTGCGGGATTCCCATTTTGGGTATAAAACCGGCCCGGACTCGTCATAGTAAGGACGTAAACCCGCATCAGAAGCAACTGATTTCAACCCGAACGGAGGAGACTTGCATGAGCAAAACCAGATACGATACGAGTCTGCAATCGCAAAATCCGATCTCGCAGGCGCAAAACTCGGTAGAAACGGTACATAACGCCGTGTCCCAGGCGCAGTCGCATCCGAATGAGCAGACCATCTCGCAAGCGGAAAATGCGATCGCCAAAGCCGAGCGCGCGATCGACCAGGCCGGTTTAAGCCTGAATCAGGCTCCGGTCGAGCTGGCCGAGGAGATGCTGGCCCAAGAGAAGCAGGAGCTCAGCGCCTTGCGTAACAGCGAGCAGGCGAATTCCGAACGGTAGGATGCCAGAGTAAACCCGCAGGACGAACTTGCCGCGAGTAGCGGCCGGCTTCCGTCACAGACCGGCAGCCGCGCGCGGCCCGCTAGCGCCGGAACCTCGCAGTCCCGTACAAGTCAGGCTTTGCCTGTGTATGCGGATTGCCGGTTCCGGCGTTTTTGGCGTGTCCGGATAAACGGGACGGCGGGGGATACTGGAAAAGGTGTAATAACTTTGCGCAAAACATGGAAAAGTAAGTAGAACCGAAGCAAGGATGCGGGTGAAGTTTCCGGGAAGGAGAGGAATAACATGGGCCGGAAAAATAAGCGCGGCTCTTCGTCCGGAGAGCCTCTTCAAGACGAGCTGTACATTGAGAATTTGAAAAAAGTGCGGCTTAGCGAAGGCGTAGAGGACAACGCGGACCGGCTGCACAAGATGATGGCCGAATGTTCGGATTTTGTCATCCGGGAATTCCAGATGGAGAACGGAGTTAAGACTCTTATCTTTTATGTGGACGGCATGTCCAACACAGAGCTTGTCGACCGGGTGATCGGCAGTCTGATGATCCGCAAGGGCGACCGGACGGAGCTGGACGAAGTGCTGAACCGGACGCTGCCGGTCTCGCAAATCTCCGAGTCGGATAATTTCGGCGACTGCATGCAGCGTGTGCTAAGCGGCGATGTCGGACTGATCGTGGACGGCAGCGGCAGAGCTCTGATTATGGGTCTCCGCGGGGCGGAGCACCGCAGCGTGACCGAGCCGGAGACGGAGTCGACCGTACGCGGTCCCCGCGAAGGGTTCACGGAGCTGCTGCGGACTAATACGACGCTGTTGAGGCGCAAGATCAAATCGCCGAGACTGAAAATGAAGCCGCTGATCGTCGGCAAGGAGACGAATACCGATATCGTCGTCTCTTACATTGACGGCTTGGCCGACCCCGAGCTGGTTAAGGAGGTCGTCCGGCGGATCGAAGCGATCGATATGGACGGGGTGCTCGAATCCGGTTATTTGGAGGAAATGATTCAGGATCACGGCTATTCGCCATTTCCCCAGATTATGTACACGGAACGTCCGGATACGGCGTCCGGAGCGCTGCTGGAAGGCCGCGTCGTCATCCTGACGGACGGCACGCCTTTCGCGCTCATCGTGCCGGTGACGATCTGGTCGTTTTTGCAGGCGAACGAAGATTACTACGAGCGGTTTCAGATTTCGTCGTTTCTCCGGTCGGTCCGCAGCTTGTTCATGTTCATTGCGCTGACGACGCCCGCCCTGTATATCGCTGTAACGACGTTCCACCAGGAGATGCTGCCGACGACGCTGCTGCTCAGTGTGGCGGCGGCCCGCGAAGCGATCCCGTTCCCGGCGGTGGTCGAGGCGCTGATCATGGAGCTGTCGTTCGAAGCGCTCCGGGAAGCGGGCGTCCGGCTGCCGAAGGCAGTCGGCCAAGCCGTCAGTATTCTGGGGGCGCTCGTAGTCGGTCAAGCGGCCGTAGAAGCCGGCATCGTATCGGCGCCGCTCGTCATAGTCGTATCGATCACAGGGATCGCTTCGTTCGCGATCCCGAAGTTCAACGCCGCGATCTCGGTCAGGCTGCTGCGGTTCCCGCTAATGCTGCTTGCTGCGGTGTTCGGCCTTTATGGCATCGTAATCGGGGGGATGATCATTATCGGGCATCTGGCGCGGCTACGATCGTTCGGAGTCCCTTATCTGGCCCCGGTCAGCCCGCTGACATTCTCGGACATGAAGGATACGTTCGTCCGCGTGCCCTGGTGGATGATGAAGCGCCGGCCGATGTCGCTTGACGTCCGGAATTTCAACCGGCTGGGCAAGGATAACGAGTCCGACAGCCGCAATATCGGGATTATGGGTAAAGAGCCGGAGATGACGAATGAAGACCAGGCTCCACATCACGGCAAGGCCAAGGAAGGGGAGCCGGATCGGAAATGAAGAAGCGAATGCCGCGCCGTCCGCGAGTCCGGATAGCCGCCTTGTTCCTTGTTTTGCTGCTAGCGACCGGCTGCTGGGACCGGACCGAAGTGAACGATATTGCGATTGTGATGGCCGCCGCTATCGATAAAGATAAGGAAGGCTATCGGGTAAGCGTCATGATTCCGCTCGTAGGCAACATGGGCGGAGCGACAGGCGGCGGAGGCGGAAGCGGCGGCGACCGTCCGTATACGATCGACTCCGACACGGGCCGCACGATACGAGAGGCAAGCGAGCGGATGCAAGCGCGAATGGCGCGCCGTTTATTTTACGGACACCGGAAGGTGCTGCTGATTGGAGAAGAGCTGGCGAAAGAGAACCTTCCCGATGCGCTGGACATTACGGCGCGGCTTGCGGAAAACCGTCTGACGAGCTTCATGGCCGTAACGAAAGGCAACGCCTATGAGATGCTGAACGCTGCGCCAAAGCTGGAGCGGTTTCCCGCCGAAGCATTACGGGAACTGCTGAAATCCGACGGAGTCATCAAGATCCAAGTGAAGGATGTGGCCCACCAGTTGAACGTGCAGGGCAAGGATGCCATCCTTCCCTACGTCGAGGTGGTTAAGAGCAAAGGCAGTTCCAAACCGAACGAGGAAATCCAGATTGGCGGATATGCCTATGCGCGCCAAGGGAAAATGATCGGGGTCGCCAGAGAAGACGAGGCTGTAGGCATCCGCTGGCTGAGCCGCAGCACGTTCAAGCCGTATCTTGAGACTGTGGAAACGGATCAAGGGCCCGTAAGCGTCACGATCCGCAGAGGCAAGTGCACGATCAAGCCGTACCTGTCGGACGGCATTCTCCATTATCGGATTGAGGTGGCGGGAGAAGGCACGATTCTGGAAGCGCTGGACAACAAGGAATACGAGCACAAAAATGCGGTGGAGCTGCTGGAGCAGCGGCTTGAAAGCAAGATTGCCGGAGAAATCAGGACGGTGGAGCGTCTCGCCAAGCAAAGGCAGGTCGATATTCCCGGTTTCGGTCTTCTGTTCAACCGGGCTTATCCGACTCTCTGGAAGCGCGAATGGAGCTCCAGATGGCCGGCTGCTCTGGAAGGCGCCCAGTATGAGGTGAAGGTTCATATCGTGATTAACAGGACCGGGATGTTCTCCAAGAACATCGGACTGAAGGAGCATCCGCATGAATGATTCTTTGTTTAAGCTTTTGATCCTGCTCGGAATTGCCGGGACCGTCGCAGCGGAATGGAAGCCGCTGCGTTCCATGCATGTTGCGGAACGTTGGCTGTACGGAGCGTTCACCGTCCTGAGCCTGGGGATGCTCGCGCTGTATTGGATGGGGGTTGACTGGCCGCTGCCTGCCCGGACGGTCACGAAGTATATCACGCCTTATATCGAGCAGTTCGTGAAGGGGGGACAAAGTTGAATACGGAGCGGATAAGCGGGTACCAGCTGTTCATGTTATGCAGCATTCTCTATATTAACGGCGGGATGATCAGTCTGTACAAGACATTGTCCGAGGTAGCGGGACCGGACGCCTGGTTCAACTTTATATTTTCGATGCTGTACGCGATCTTTATCGCGTTTTTGCTGTATAAGCTGTCGGCGGCGCATCCGGGCAAAAATATGTTCGAAATCAGCGAGAGCGTCTGCGGCAAATGGGGCGGCAAGTTGCTGAACATTCTCGTCATGCTGTATATTCTGCATTTGATTATCCGGGACCTGCGGATGTTCGGGGATTTCGTCGGTACAGCGGTTTTGCAGAGGACGCCGACGGAGTTCATTTACTTGTCCGCGATGCTGGTGCTGATGTATTACGCTACAGGCAATTTGGAGGAGTTTGCGCGTTCGGTCAACTTGTTTTTCCCGATTTTTATGATCAGCATCGTCATATTGCCGCTCCTGCTGGTCAACGAGACGGATTTGTCCAATCTGCTGCCCATCCTGTCGCAAGGGTCCGGGGTCATACTCAAAGGAGGCGTGCTCAGCACCGGATGGGCGGGCGATATTTTCATCTTCGGGGCGTTCCTCAATTACATCCGGAACAGCCGGCAATACTATGAATCGCTTAAGCTCGGGATCGTCGCCTCGGCGTTCGTACTGACGGGCATGATGCTTCTGTGTACGGCCATACTGGGACATACGATTACGGGACGGGCGATGTACCCGGCCTATACGATGATGCAGGAAATCAATATCACCGACTTCCTGGACCGGCTCGATGTCGTACTGATCGGATTCTGGATGCCGGCGTTTCTGATGAAAATCATTGTGATTTATTTCAGCTTTATGGCGGGGCTGTCGTCGATGCTGAATACCGGCAAGCTGCGGGGGATCAATATGATGAGCGGCTGGATGATTTTGCTGTTGACCCTGGTATCGTTCCGGAGCGTAATGGAAGTGTATCGGTTCGGCAACTACGCGGCAGTGCCCATTACGGTGTTCGTCCATTTTTGCTTTTTCGCCGTCGTGGGTTTGTGTTCGCTCTGGAAAACCCGCAAGAAGCGGGAACATGGCCGCCAGTCGCATCAACCGGATGAGGGCGCCGCGCCGCCCGGCAGAGGTGACGTGATCGGCTGGTGGCTGTCGCTGGCCGTCTGTATGGCCGGACTGTTCGGGGGAAGCGTGACGGGATCGTGGTTCAAACTATACGGTCAGCTCGGAGGGATCGTTTATTTTATCGCTTTTGTAGGTCTGTTCGTCTTCAGTATCCGTTTGTTTTGGCGGTGGAACCAGATCGTGCGTCACCCCTCCCCATCCTGATCATACGGGTTGCTGGTTTCTCTCGGTACCGTAGCATACGGCATCGACGGGGAAACGGGGAACGTCTTCGTTGAGCGTTCTTCCGCGTCTTGCGAACGCACCGCCGACGATCGTTCCGGAACTACGGGGCTGCATGATATAATGAGGGTTCCAGGCCAGCGTTTCCGCGCTTTCCGGGAATCCTCGTTTCTTTTTCACGATGAGAAGATGGCTTGAATCGGAGGGATAGCTATGAAGTGGGACATTACCGATGCGGATATGTCGCATACGAAAGAACACGGATTTGTGGGCAAAGTGTTATTTACTATTGAAGGACACCGGACCGATTATGAAGTGACGCTGCACAGCACCAAAGGAAAAGAGTGGAGCTACAGTCTGAACTTCGCCCGCGACTCCGGCATCGAGAAGGAGATTGAAGCCGCCGAGGCGCTTCTGGAGGAGGACGACGATTTTTTCGACGCTCTCGTGGAGGCGGCAAGAAGCAAGCTGCAGCAGCCGTAAGAGGCGGCAGTTCAGCAATAATAAAGCGGAGGACAGGACGATGACCATGTTTCGCGCGCTTTATGTAGAAAAGGAAGAGGGACGGTGCGTGTCCCGCGTCCGGACGATCACGGAGCACGAGCTGCCTCCCGGAGAGGTGACGGTTCGGGTCTCGTATTCGTCGGTAAACTACAAAGACGGCTTGGCCGTTCAGACAGACGGCAGAATCGTCAGCCGGTATCCGTTCGTTCCCGGGATCGATCTGTCCGGCACGGTCGTACGCTCCGCAGACCCCCGCTTTCTGGAGGGCGACCTTGTCCTTGCGACCGGCTACGGCCTCGGCGTCTCGCACTTCGGGGGCTACAGCGAGCTGGCCCGCGTGCCGGGCGACTGGCTCGTGCCGCTGCCGGAGGGGCTGAGCGCGCGCGAGGCGATGATTCTCGGCACGGCCGGATTTACGGCGGCGCTGTCGATCGAGCGGCTGCGGGAGCACGGCGTGCGGCCCGGCGAGGGCGGCCCGGTAGCCGTGACCGGCGCGACCGGCGGGGTAGGTAGCGCGGCCGTCCTGCTGCTGGCGGCCCTCAGCTACGAGGTTGCCGCAGGCACGGGCAAGCCGGACGCGGCCGGTTATTTGCGCGGCCTCGGCGCAGCCGACGTGCTCGGCCGCGAGGAGCTCGCGGGCGTTGCCGGCAAGCCGCTGCAGCAGGAGCGCTGGGCCGGCGCGGTCGACCCTGTCGGCGGTCCGGCGCTGGCCGGGCTGCTGGCCGCGGTGCGTTACGGGGGTGCGGTTGCTGTCAGCGGCCTGACCGGGGGAGCCGATGTCCCGGCTACCGTGTATCCGTTCATTCTCCGCGGCGTCAGCCTGCTCGGCATCGACTCCGTCCACTGTCCGCATGAGATGCGGACCCGGATCTGGGGCCGGCTGGCGCGGGAGTGGAAGCCGCCCGGCGGCTATGAGCCGCTTGTGGCGGGCGAGATCGGATTGGACGAGCTGCCCGTCTATTTGGAGACGATTTTGCGCGGCGGGATGTTGGGCCGTGCACTTGTGAATCTGGCGGATTAGCCGCCTTGCAGGGCAATGTCGCGGCATGATACGACAGGCTGCTTTTCTACCCGAAAAGCGGCCTTTTTGGGCTGTTTTCGCCCAGCCGTAATAACGGCTTGACTGCACTGCTTCGTCGAGCGATTTTTTGCCGATCTGCCCGCCGCTTTTATCAGATTTTAAGGATTTTATGGTAAAATAGTTGCAGATGATTCGACAGTGAAGAAGGAGAAATCCCGGTATGCGATTCCACGGCTTTGTCGGTCCTTTGCTTGCCATCGTTTTGCCTCTGCTCGTGTTCGAGTTTATGAAATCGTGGTCGCAGATGGACGTTGAATTGAAAAGCCCGCACGGACATTTTTACATCGTCAGCGTCGTCGCGCTTCTGTCGGTTGTAATCGCCGTTCTGGTAGGAATCGCCGGCAGCCGGCTTCGCAATATCGAAGTCAGCTTTTTGGCGCTCGCTTTTATTTCCCTCGCCGAGATGTTCGCTCTACACGGTTTCTCCACACCCGGTTTTGTGATGCATTCCACGGTGCTTCCCGCCGTCGCCGCCCAGCTAAGCGTATTGCTCGCCTCGCTCTGGTTGTGGTTGTCCTCGCTGTCGTCCGATAACCCGATCGTAGTCCGTCTTTCGCAATATAAAGACTGGCTCGTGCCGGTCTGGACGGTCGCCCTTGGCGTATTTGCGCTGGCTGGAATCCTGTTTCCGGATATCGTCTCCGTGGTGCCTTGGAACCGCAACCCGCTTAAGGCGGTTGTGACGATCGGCACGCTTGCTCTGAATTTGGTGACGATGTATCGGTATTACCAGTCTTATCGTTATTCGCGGTTTCCGCTCCAGGCTTCAATTATATATAGTACGGGGTGGCTGTTCGCCGCTCAGATGATTATGGTGTCCGGGCAAGTGTGGATGCTTAGCTGGTGGTTGTACCATTATTTGCTGCTGGGCTCGATGATTGTGATGCTCATAGGTCTTTTTCTTCAGTACGCGTCTAAGAAATCGATCGTAGATGCAATCAAAGCTTTGTTCACTAATGATCCGATCGAACGGATCACGAACAGCATCAGTCCCAGCGTGAAAGCGCTTATCGTGGCGACAGAGACGAAAGACCCGTACACGGCCGGCCACAATTTCCGGGTGACGATGTATGCGCTCCGCCTGGCGGAGGAATTGCAGCTCGAACCGGAGCAACTGCGCGCGCTGGCCCAAGGCGCCATCGTTCATGATGTGGGCAAGATTTACGTTCCCGATGCGATCCTGAACAAACCCGGCAGGCTGAGCGCGGAGGAACGGGCGGCCATCGAACAGCATCCGGCCAAAGGTTACGAGATGTGCCGCGGTCTCGGCTTTATGAAAGAGGAGCTGGACATCATCCGGCATCATCACGAGCGGTGGGACGGCAGCGGATATCCGGATAGACTGGTCGGGGAACGCATCCCGCTGCTGGCCCGAATCGTCGCCGTGGCCGATGTGTACGACGCGCTGACTTCCAACCGTTCTTACCGGCAAGCCCGGTCTCATCTGGAAGCGATCGCCTTTCTGAACGATCAGAAAGGGACTCACTTCGATCCGGCATGCGTCGATGCGTGGACCCGGCTGTGCGAGCGGGACCCGCAGGCGTATCAGTATCCGGCTCTGATGATCCAGGCGGGGGGGATGCCGGCCAGCGCGATGCCTTCGGGATCGGCAGTATGAACGGTTAGCCGACCGGATACCAGGGATTCAGATGGATGAGCACTTCGTCGACGTCCTGACAGCGGTCCATGATCGCTTTTTTGATCGAGCGGGAGATGTCGTGGCCTTCCTGGATGCTTAGCTCCGCCGGTATGCTGACGCGCACATCGACCAGAATGTAATGGCCGTGCTCCCGCGCCCGGAGCCGGTCGATGCGCATCACTTGCGGGACGCTCCGCACGAGCTCGGTGTATTCGGCAAGCTGCTCTTGGCTCACTGTTTTTTCCATTAAAATATCGATCGCTTCCTGGGCCATATGCACGGCGAGCTTCAAGACGAGTATCGAGACAATGATACCGGCGGCCGGATCACCGTAGGCTAGCAGCGGGATATCGTAGCGGTCTCCGATCAGGGCGAGTGCGATCCCGATGACGGCGGCAATCGAAGCGTACACATCAGCCAGATGATCGTACGCTGTGGCGATCAGCCCCTTGCTGTTCGTTTGCCGGCCCAGCTTCATCGTGTATACGTAGAGAAGCTGCTTCCAGATCAGGGAGATCGCGGCTGCAATCAGCGCGATCCAGCTTGACTCGGTCGGTTCGTGAAAGAAGGCGAGTACCGCATGATACCCGATATAGATGGCGGCAAGCCCGAGTATAATGGCGACGATTCCGGAGCCGAGCACTTCGGCTTTGCCGTGGCCATACGGATGATCGTCGTCGGCGGGCAGCTTGGAGATGCGCATAGAGCTTAAGGCTGCGGCCGTAGCGATAACGTCTCCCGCGTTATGGACGCCATCGGCGATCAGTACGGGAGAGCCGAACAAAAAGCCGACCAGCAGCTTCATGACCGTTAATGCGATATTGCTGATCAGGCTGATCCATACGGCGAGCATGGACGCCTTGTTGTTCCCCTCGGTCACAATTTGTTACCCCCTGCATCAATTTTTCCCGTAGGAAACAAAAACCCTTGACCGGTTGCGGTCAAGGGTTTGGATACATATATGGATGTTCGGTTATAGGCCTCATCAACAAGAAAACCACCACACACTTCCATAAAAGTCCTGTTATTATACCATGGATCTGCCGCCTGTTCAAATCGGCATCTGCAACGAGGCTGGAATCTCGATTACTATCTCGATTAAACCCGATGACCGTGTCGGTCGTCTACAACTATGGAGCTCAAATTCCGACAACTGCTGTCGAAACCAGTCGTTTGCCATTACGGAGGAACATCATGAGTGAGAAACAACCAAACAGATTACGCAAAAAAATAGTAATCGCCACCGTATCCGTACTAGGCGTCCTTGTAGGCGGCGTCGCTGTGTACACCGGCTATCTGTACAACAAAGCCGATACGGCGCTAAACCGGATGGCGGCCGCCCAGCCTGCCAAACCGGAGCAACCCGCAGGCGGCGAAACCACCGGCCAACCGATGAAACCGATCTCATTCCTGCTAGCGGGAGTGGATAACCGGGAGGGCGGCGGCGGATCGATGAATACCGACGCGCTTATGCTTGTTGCGCTAAACCCGGAGACGAAGGACGCGACGGTCGTTTCCCTGCCGAGAGATATGCGGCTGAAGCCGAAGCAGATCTCTTCGCAGAAAGCGAACTACTACTATGCTTATCACTATAACAAAGACAAGGAAGCCGCCATTCCGAATACGAAGCAGTTTTTCAGCGAGCTGTTTAACATCCCGATCGATTACATGGCGGTCATCCACTTCGACGGCTTCCGCAAGCTGGTAGACACGCTGGGCGGTCTGAATATCGATGTGGATATGGATATGAGGTATGTGGACACGGAAGACGGAACCGATATTAATCTGAAGAAAGGCCGGCAAATTCTGGACGGCAAGGAAACGCTCGATTTTGTCCGCTACCGCAAATCGAATCAGGGTACCGCCGAATCGTCCGATCTCGCCCGCAACGAGCGGCAGCATCAGGTGCTCGGCCAATTGCTCGACAAGCTGACTTCCTTTAACGGGATCGCGCAGTGGGGAAGCGTGCTGGATATTGCCGGGGAGAGCGTCAAAACCGACATTCCGGTGTCGCTGCTGCGCGAATGGATTTTGCAATATGGCAAGTTGAAGCCAGATCGGCTGGAATTTGTTCCTTTGGAAGGACGATGGGACAGTCCGTACATCGTGCCGACCGAGGAGGATGTGAAGACGGCGTTGACGGCGTTCCGTTCCCGTCTCGGACTGCCTGCCGACGACTCGCTCAAGATCGCGAATGTCATCGGCGTAGACTCGCCGGAGCCGAATACGGTGACCAAAGATACGTATCGAAGATAAGGGAGCTCAAAGAGGCTGTCGATTCCATGTGGACAACCAAGTGGAAAGGGAAAAGATTACCTTCTGGCGAGTTTTGTCTGGAATCCCCTACCTTACAATCCTTATGAAATCAAGGGATTCCGGACAACCTGTCTGAGCAGAAGAAGGTAACTTTTCACTTGGAACGGCCTTTCTAACACTTCTACACAATGAATCGACAGCCTCGCTAAAGACTCCTATTTTGTTCAATGTTCGCGTGTGTGCATACGTTTTGGCGAAGGTGAACACAACCCGCTCCCAAGAAAGCTGTGTACGGGCTCATTTTGAAGTGGAGTTGAACGTAGTTGGTATGGCCCGTCAAAGCCTCATCCTACGAGCTGTTGAAGCGAAGGCGCCCGTCCCCGCCCACGCACCAGCGTGTGGGTCTGCACGTCAACGAACCGTCCGGACACCTTACCGGACGGTTCTTCTAATAAAGATTTAGAATGTGTTAAGTGCGCTAAAGCAGACCGAGACAATCTAGACCAAGTAAAGCGGCATCTTACGCCTACAAGGGCCATTTATCGCGGAAAGGGCTTCGTTTAGCGTTTTTCTAAAAATGCTGCTTATTTCTTAGTGCACAACCGTATCGCCGGGTCGCCAGCTCCGCAGGTCATCATCCTCGAGGATGCCGAGCGTGACGTCGGTAATGTCCGGGTCTTCCATCAGCAGAGCTTTCAGCCTCCACTTGATGTCGTCGGCTTCCGCCAGCGTCAGCCCTTTGCGGAGCTCGACGTATCCGTCGACGTGGTACGTGCGGCCTTCCTGAAGCACGCGCAGCCGGTTAATATCGGAGACGTCCGGATCGGACAGAAGAACCCCTGCAACCCGATCCTCGATATCTTTGGGTGCAGCCACCCCGATCAGACCCACCATATTGTCATACCCGACCTTAAACGCCACCCCGATCATCAAAAATCCGATCAGAATCGTAGCGATCCCGTCCAGCGCCTTAAAATCCGAGAACTGCGTCGCCATGACGGCGGCAAGTGCCAATACGGCCCCGGTCGTAGCTACGATGTCCTCGTAGAAGACCAAGCGGGTCGGAGGCGCGGCACGCCCTACGTTGCTAAACGAGGCGGGCAGTACGGCCAGTCCTTTGGCGCCTGAGCGGGTCTCGCGGACAATCTCCTTCATCGCCTTCCATAAAATCGCTCCGTCAATACCGATGGCGATAAGCAGAATGAAGAAGTTCAGCCAGAAGTTGGTCGCCTCGGCCGGATGGGCCAGCAGATGGAATCCTTCGCGGATCGTCTCGTATCCCATGAACGATACGACCATAACCGCTGCCATGCAGAACAGATTGATGACACGGCCGAAGCCGGTCGGAAACCGTTTCGTCGGCTTCCGCTCCGCGAGCACGCTGCCCGCGAAGACGAACCCTTGGTTGACCGCGTCGGCCACCGAATGCATCGCCGAAGCGAACATCGTCCCGCTTCCGCTCAGGGCGGCGCCGATCCCTTTCACCACAGCGACTCCGGTGTTGCCAAGCGCGGCGATCAAAGATGAAGTATTGCCTTTCTTAAGTAGCTCCCATGTCGTTCCCATGTCGATCTCCTCGGTTCGTATCGGATTCGTCGTCCGCATCCTCGGGCAGGTCGTGTCGGATAATTTCGATTTTGCGGATCCGGTGACGTTCTTTCTCTTTGACCCGAAACGTGTAGTTTCGGAAATGCCACTCGCTTCCCTTTTTCAGCTCCGCATGCTGGCCGTACAGCCAGCCTCCGATCGTGTCGGGACCTTCACTCTCGATATGGATGCCAAGCAGCTCGTTCATATGGGCGATCGACATTTTGCCGTCAACAATCATATGGGTTTCGTCCAGAATCTCGATGTCCTGTTTCTCTTCGCCATCGAATTCGTCGCGAATCTCGCCGACGATCTCTTCCAGGATGTCTTCAATCGTAATCATTCCGGAGGTGCCGCCGTACTCATCCACGAGAATCGCCATATGGGTGCGTTCCTGCTGCATATTGCGAAGCAGCGACTTGATCGGAATGGAATCCGGAACCGCCATGACGGGAATAATCAATTCAGAAAGCTCGATATTCGGGTTGTCGTCATAGCGGAGGAAGAACTGCTTCGTGTTCACCATTCCGATAATAACGTCTTTGCTTTCTCTAATAACCGGAAAACGGGTATATTGCTCTTCCTTAATGATGCGCAAGTTCTCTTCCAGCGTACGGTCCAGATGCAAGCAGACCATATCCGTTCGCGGAACCATAATTTCGCGGGCAAGCATGTCATCGAAGGCGAAGATCCGGTTCACATAACCGTACTCGGTATTATTGATTTTGCCGCTTTCGTAGCTCTCCGTTAATATAATGCGCAGCTCTTCCTCAGAGTGCGCGTCCTCGTGCTCCTTAACGGGCTTCATGCCCATCAGGCGTACGAGCGAGTTGGCCGAACCGTTTAACAGCCAGATGAAGGGGTACATGACTTTATAGAAGAACATGATCGGTTTTGCCGTAATCGTCGCGATCCACTCCGCCTTCTGAATGGCGATCGTCTTCGGCGCAAGCTCGCCGAGAACAACGTGCAAGTAAGTCATCAGAATAAACGCGATGGAGAAGGACAGGACGGACATCACTTCCACCGGCAAATGCAGCGGGTCGAGCAGCGGGTGCAGCAGTTTCTCGACGGTCGGTTCCCCGAGCCAGCCGAGGGCGAGCGCCGTAATCGTAATGCCGAGCTGGCAGGCGGACAAGTAACCGTCCAAATTATTCGTTACTTTTTTCACGGCGAGCGCGTTTTTATGGTTTTCGAGCACCATTTGGTCGACGCGGCTCGGGCGGATTTTGACAATAGCGAACTCCGTAGCGACGAAAAAAGCGGTGGCGGCGATCAGCAAAGCGACCAACACCAAATTCAGAGTAATCATTCTGTCCTCCAGTCAAAAAAGTTGTTTAATGGAACCTCACATATACAAGTTCTTATGAACTTATATTATCGGATTTAAATCCGGTGCGCAAAGCCGGTTTTGGGCCGTATTTTACTAAATCGGTTCATTCTGGGTAGTGAGCGGCATCTGTTAGGGACGCACTCCGATTTATGAAGCCTTTGACATAATTACTTTAGCGTCATATGATTAGTTCATAAGAACTTATACCTCGAACGGGAGGTTGATCCAAAATGGAAACTTTTCATTTGACCCGAAAACAAATGGCTACCTTGCTGCTGTCGCTTCAAGGAAGCTTTGATAAAACGCCGGTTGCAACCCTCCAGGAAGTATGGGCCAAGTCGCACAAGGCCGATATGGAGCACGGGAAGACGCTCGGCGCCTTCATCTCCACGTCGCTGCCGCCGATCTTCGAAAAAATTATTAAGATGAAGCAAACCGGAGAAGGCTTTTCCCTTACGGATATTGTTGCCTTAGGCAACCAGATCGAATACACCTATTATTCCGTCACTTCGGTGCAAAACTGGGTGAAGCGGGATTTCAAAGACCTGATCGGGCCGCCCAGAATCGGCAAGAAATATTCGGTCGACCAAACGGCCGTGTTGTTCATCATCGACGATCTGAAGGCGACGCTTGATTTCGAATCGATCCGCAAGCTGCTGACGCTTGTCTTCCAAAATCCGCAGGACGACTCCGACGACCTCATCCGTCCGCTGCGATTATACGCCGCCTATTCGTTCCTGTTCGAAGAGCTGGATAAAAACAATGACCAGGTGCTCGATCTGGCAGGCCACGAGAGCGGAAAACCGAATCACGACCATATGATGGAGCACATGATCAAGCAAATTACCGATTCCTACGTGCTGACGCTGGACGGCCTCAACGCGGAACAGAGAGAAGCGGTAAGCAATACGGTGCTGATCGCGATGGTTTCGGTGCAGACGACGTACTTCCAATCGCTGGCTAGACGGTTTTTGAATGCGACGTTATTTCTTCAAAATTTGGGAGCAGACTCCTAATATGGGCTTGCCGGAATTCGAAAACGGAAAGCAACCCGCACAAAGAGCAGGAAACGCGAATAAACATTGAATAACGATCCCTTTTTGCCGAATGTTCTGACATTTTGGTTCGAGACGCCCCTTTTCGAACTCGAGCGAACGTTTGATGTTTACTGACGTTCCTTTATAATGGAGTTACATTCATTTTTAGAATAAGGGAGGTGCACCTGTCTGCCTCAAGAAAGGCGGACGGGAAATTATTTGGGTAGTGACCCTGGAGGACCGATAGTACTCAATTTGTTGATTGCGTTAGTTTTGGTATTGTTAAACGGATTTTTTGTAGCTGCGGAATTCGCGATGGTGAAAGCGAGAACAAATCGTATCGATGCGATGGCTCTGGAAGGAAGGATTAGCGCCAAACTTGCAAGCGGTATACTGGGCAATTTGAATGCCTACTTGTCTGCCTGTCAGCTCGGCATTACGCTCACGTCGCTTGCCCTCGGCTGGCTGGGAGAACCGACGATTGCACGAATGATTGAACCGACCTTGAAGTCGTTTCATCTGCCGGACAGCGCCATTCATGTCATTGCTTTTATAATCGGCTTTACGATCGTGACAGCATTCCATATTACAATCGGTGAGCAAGTACCCAAAACGTACGCGATTCGAAAGTCCGAACAGGTCACACTATGGTCGGCGGTTCCGATGGTAGTGTTCTATAAATTGATGTACCCGTTCATCTGGGTGCTGAACGGCGCTTCCAACTGGATGCTCCGCAAGTCCGGAATCGAGCCGGAATCCGAGCACGACGCAGTTCATACGGAAGAAGAGATTCGTCTTTTGGTCAAGGAAAGCCATAAGAACGGGCTGATCGACAATACGGAGCTGGCGCTCGTCGACAACGTATTCGATTTTACCGAGACGGTAGCCCGGGAGATTATGATACCCCGCACGGAGCTGGCCTGCCTGTACGCCGACAGGTCGTTTGAAGAAAATATGGAGATCGCCACCAAAGAGATGCGTACCCGGTACCCTCTGTGTGATCCCGACAAAGATAACATCATTGGATTTGTGCACATTAAGGATTTGCTAAAAGCCCGTGACGGTCTTGACGACATTCGCAAAGTCGTACGCCCGATTATGAGCATTCCGGAATCGATGTCCATCAGTACGCTTCTGAAAATGATGCAGAAGAACCGGACCGAGCTGGCGCTGCTGATCGACGAATACGGCGGAACGTCCGGTATTGTGACGATGGAGGATATTTTGGAGGAGCTTGTCGGGGAAATTCACGACGAATTCGACCAGTATAGGCCGAGCATCGAGAAAAGGGACGAATACACTCATTCCGTGGACGGCATGCTCCATATCGAGGAATTTAACGATTACTTCGGCTTGGAGATCGAATCGGATGATTATGATACAATCGGCGGCTGGATGTACGCGCAGGTCGAAATCCCGCCTAAGAAAAACCAACGCGTGCAGTTTGAAGATTTCGAGATGATTATTGATGAAGTGGACCACATGCGCGTATCGCGTCTGATCGTCCGCAAGCTGGAAGCAGAGACGCAAGACAGCGGAGCGATTTCCAGCGTGTCCTGATATATGTAAAGCCTCAAGTCCCTGTTAGAGAGGAGCTTGAGGCTTTTTCGTCGTTCGTCGCTCGTCCGCTCGCGGAGATCGTCTTAACAACTTCTTCATCTGCGCCAAACACTGCGATGACATTCGTCCCTTATCGTGGAATACAGAAAGCGCGTTAGCGGACATTATCGTGGACGAGGAGTGGTACGTATGAAGGAGATCAACCGCCGCACATTTTTATCGTATATCGGGACAGGAGCCGCCGCATTGGCCGCCGCATCCGCCGGGCTTGGCGTGCTGGAGGGGAAAGCGTCCGCCATGTCGCCTACGGCGGATCATCTGTTTGGCTTCAAGACGAATAAAGTAAGCGGATACTTCGAGCCGATCGCACCGTCGAAGGAAGATGCGTTGCTGCTGCCCAAAGGATTCAAATACGACGTAGTGGCGGCGTTTGACGATGTGATCAACAAAGCCGGCGAGAAATTCGGACAAGGCTCCGATTACAACGCCTACTTCCCGATTCACGGCTCGAACACGCGCGGCCTGCTCGTGAACAACCACGAATATACGAACATTTTCTCGATCGGACCGATCGCCGCGGACGGCGCTTGGACGAAGGAGCAGATTGAGAAAGATTTGTACTACCAGGGGATGTCGGTTATCGAGGTGTTCCGTGACATGGACGGCTCGTGGAAAATGGATACAGGCTCCCAATACGCCCGCCGCATCAACGGCTTCTCGCCGTTCGAGCTGACCGGTCCGGCCAAAGGGACTGCGGCAGTCGGCCACGCAACCGCGGTCAAGGGGACTTTCGCCAATTGCTCCGGAGGCGTCACGCTGTGGAATACCGTGCTGTCGTGCGAGGAGAACTTCTCGGAGACGGCGGAGCGGGCCGGGCTACCGCTCACTCATTACGGGTGGGTCGTGGAGATCGATCCGTTCGACGGAAAGTATGCGAAGAAACATACCGCCCTGGGCCGGTTCAATCACGAAAACACGGCGATGGGTTTGACGAAGGACGGCCGGGTCGTCGTATATATGGGGGACGATAAGAAGGACGCTTGCGTATACAAATTCGTCAGCAAAGGCAAGTACGATCCGATGAAAGACCGCGCCAACTCCGCCCTGCTGGAGGAAGGCACGCTGTATGTAGCCAATCTCAAATCGGGCAAATGGGCGCCGGTAACGTACGAAGCGGTCTCCAAGCTGCTGGCGAACGAGAAGTTCAAAGCTCCTTCCGGGGTGAAAGGGACCCGCGAGGAACTGCTGGCGAAGTTCAAAAACGAGGGCGACGTCGTGACGAATTGCCACGAGGCGGCGCTGATCGTAGGCGGGACGCCGACCGACCGTCCGGAGGACATCGAGATTTCCCCGTTCGACAACACCGTGTTCGTCAGCCATACGAATAACGATACGCACGGCAACATTCACGGGCACATTACCCGTATTTTCGAAAGTGGCGACGATCTTGGCGCGACCGAGTTCGACTTCGAAATTTTCATCGCCGGCGGCCGTCAGTCCGGCTTCAGCTCGCCCGACAACCTGGCGTTCGACTCGAACGGCAACTTGTGGATCGTAACGGACATCTCGTCCAGCAGCCACAATAAGGGCGTGTACAAAACGTTTATGAACAACGGGCTGTTCGTCGTCCCGACTCACGGGCCGGGCATGGCGCAGGCGCTGCAGTTCGCTTCGGCACCGGTTGAGAGCGAGCTGACGGGGCCGTATTTCACGCCGGATGAGAATACGCTGTTTCTGTCCATTCAGCATCCGGGGGAGATGACGGACGATCTGAGCAAGCCGACCAGCCTGTGGCCGCATCGTCCGGGCGACAAAATTGCGCGCTGCGGCGTCGTTGCGATCCAGGGCTTTAAGCTCGGCTGAGAAGAAAGATTCGCTGGAGAAGTGATTTGGCAAGCTGCTCACCAGAATCATACTCAGACCGCATTTGAAATCGCGTTGTTGTAACTATTAAACTTCAAAAGGCAAAGCTTGCAAACGAGCGGTTGGAGCCCGGTACCCCCTTCCTCCCAACGCACGAATGTATAGCTTTGTATGTTAAAGACCGTCCGGATGTTGTGCCGGACGGTTTAACTTATTGCAAAGGCTCGAGCGATGCTGGGCGACGGCTAACGGACACCACAGCTAACAGACACCATGCCTAACGGACACCACAGCCGCTAAAACGTAGAAATGAGCAGATTTTGATTTCTAACGGACATATGAGTCTTTAAGCAGCCGATAACTCCATATTTACAGCGCCTTTGGCATTGTAAGCGTCGTTTTTGTCCGTTAGCTTTGGAATTTTTCAATTTAGACTGTCTAAGATGCGCTGGTGTCCGTTACGCGGCAAGTTCGCCGTTGGTCTCGAGCGATTCAGCCAAAAGCCTACTCGTACAGCACCTACGAAGGGAGGCTGTCGGCAGGAGCTGCTGCTGCCCAGCATCTGCAACGCAGGCGCGCCGGACTTGCCGCGATTCCCCGTCTATGCTTGCTCCGGCCTTGCTGATACAATAGGTTCAACGAGAGAAAAGGGTGGTTCGAACAAGATGACATTCGGGAAATGGAGATTGCCGGCAAGAACCAACAAGCTGTACTTTCGCATCCTCTCCTACTTTTTATTTCTGCTGGTCCCGATCCTGATCATCGGCTCGGGGATTTATATGGCCAACGTGGCGCTGTTCAAGCAGCAGACCGTCGACAAAATTGGCTCGAATCTGATCTCTTCTTCCAAGGCGATCGACAACGTGCTGCGCACCACCGAGCAGACCGGGATGAACTTCCTGATGAACGACACGGTACAGCGCTATCTGGTTCCTTATCAGCAGCAAAGCGTCGACGAGAAAGAAAAAATAACCAGCATCGTCAAATGGCTGGCGTCCAATCGCAACATTGTCAGTCCTTACGTAGACGATATGTTCGTATATACCGACAGCGAGTGGGTGTACAAAAGCGACGGAATGGAAAGTTTTCATTCGTTTTTCACCCAATTCAGCCGGTTTGCCGACTATGAAGAAAGCTATTGGTCCGACCTGCTGCGCGGCGACTTCTCACTACGCGTGCTGGAGCCGACCGAGGTGCGCAAATCGTACAAAGAAGGCGGCGAAACGGTGATCCCTTTCGTCCTGTCCCAATATATTGCCGGCAACCGGGTCGTACTCGTCGCCACCATATCCGCTACGCAGATCAACCGGTTTCTGCAGCAGAACCGGGTGGCCGATTCGAGCGCGTTTCTCGTAACGGATCAGAATCAGCGGATCGTTACCGGCTCACCGGACATGCTGCATCCTTCCGTCTTTCAGCGGATTACGGAATCCGTAGGGGGGATGGACGACGGCTACACCGAGTTGAAGCTGGATAAGAACCGCTTCATCGTGAACGTATACCGCTCGGAATACGGCTGGAACTATTACTCGGTAACACCGGCCGAGGAGTATACCGGCTTGGCCAGCGGCATCCTGTCCCTAATCAAATGGATGTCGGCGATTTTGATCGTGCTCGGCGTGTTGTTTTCTTTTATATTCAGCAACAAGCTGTACAACCCGATCCGCAACTTGCTCGACGCCCAGCATCGGCGGGAGAAATTTTCCGGCGAGTTTCTGGAGAACGCGTTTACTTATGTGTTAAGCGGCAACCGGCTCGGCAAGCATGAGGCGCTGATGCAGGAAATCGGCTTTGAGAACGGCCAGTATGTATGCGTCTGCGTCAAATTTCATTTCAAGCAGCCGTTTTATGAGGAGATCCAGGATACGGATCGGCTGATCGTGCAGGAAAATATGAAAAAGATCATTCAAGGCATTTTGCAAAGGCACGTGTCGGCCTACGTTATCGACGCCCAGAAGCAGATGTACGCGGCGATGGTTAATCTGAAGGAAGGGCAGGACCGCACCGCGCTCGACCAAGCCCTCTCGGCGCTGATCGAGACGTTCGATTACGATACCCGGTATTGCCGGCTGGCCGTCGGGGTCGGCCGGATCTACGAGCAGATCGGCGATTTGGCCAAGTCGTACGGCGACGGCCGGCTGGCGCTCGCCAAGGCGGACGAGAACAGCGATACCCAGATTATCGACGCCTCCTTTTTTCCTCTGGAGCAGTACTACCATTTCGGCTTCGTTGAGGAGCGCAAGATCATCAATGCGCTGCGGAGCGGGGAGATGCCGGTACTGGAAGAGGAGATCCGCGCAATCGTCGATTTGAACCTGGAGAAGGGAACGTCGAACTGGTACATGAATCTGCTGTTCGTCGAGCTGTACAATATCGGCGTCAAATTTCTGATGGAGAAAGGCATCCCTCCGCAGCGCCTGCTGACCGAGAACGACCATCTCATCCTGGTCGGACGGGCCTCCCAGCTTCTCGATCTGCAGGAGCATTTGTCGCTGCTGCTGCGCTTTTGCCGGGGAATCATAGACACTGCAACGTCCCAGGAGGACAATAAAGCGGCGAAAATCGTCATGAAGATGATTCAATATATCGACGACAATTACAGGAACGATCTGTATTTGGAACAAGTGGCGGGGGAAATGAATTTATCGGCCAAATATATTTCCAAGCTGTTCAAGGAATCGACCGGAACGAATTTGACGGAGTATATCCAAATCAAACGGATCGCGGAAGCGAAGAAGCTGCTTGCCACGACGGCGCTCAAAAATGACGAGATCGCGGAACAAGTAGGCATTGTCAGCCGCTCCACCTTTTTCCGCTTATTCAAAAAATACGAGGGGATTACGCCTCAGGACTACCGGAAAATGCTGCAGGAAGGCGAAGTTTCGCCCGAATAGCGGATTTTGAGACTCGCAAGGAAATCTGAGACTGTTCCGATTGGCGGGAAATTGGGACGGTTTTCGCCGTACTGACAATAGAAAGCGCTTCACCGGCCGGCTATGCTAAAGAAGCAACGACATAACGGTACCGCCGGTACGGAAAGGAGAGACGAGGAAGGCGAAGGGCATTGGGCCGGATATTATGGAGAATAGGGTTCTTCCATAAAGAACCAACTATCTCTTGTGTGTGAGTAAGAGATTGGAGGCTTGCCAGGTGAACGGCACACAGATGGCCGGAGTACGGACCCCGCATTGGAAGAAAAAGATTAGGAAAAGCAAATACTTGTATGCGATGTTTGCTTTGCCCGCGATTTATTTCGTGTTGTTTCATTTCATTCCGATTTTCGGCAACGTTATCGCATTTCAGAACTACAACGTGTTCAGCGGGTTTATTAAGAGTCCGTGGGTAGGCTTCGAGCATTTTAAAGTGTTTTTGTACGACCCTTATTTTTGGAAGCTGGTACGCAACACGCTTATGCTCAACCTGTACGGTCTGCTGTTTAATTTTCCGGCGCCGATCATACTTGCGCTGCTGCTGAACGAGCTGCGGGCGAAGTTTTTCAAAAGATTCGTGCAGTCGGTGGCGTATTTGCCCCATTTCCTGTCCACGGTCGTCATCTCCGGGATGCTCGTCAACTTTTTGGCGCTGGACGGGATGCTTAACCGGCTGATCGAATGGTTCGGAGGGGATCAGATTCAATTTCTGATCGAGCCTTCCTGGTTCAGGACGATTTATACCGCCTCGGATATTTGGCAGCAGGTAGGCTGGGGGACGATCATTTACTTGGCCGCGCTTACGGGCATCGACCCGCAGCTGTACGAAGCGGCCCGGATGGACGGAGCGAACCGGTGGAAGCAGACGCTGCATGTGACGCTGCCGAGCCTCGTTCCGGTTATTACGATCTTGTTCCTGCTTGCGATTGGCAATTCGCTGTCCGTCGGCTACGAGAAAATATTGCTGCTCTACAATGGAGCGACGTATGAGACGGCTGACGTCATCCAGACGTATGTGTACCGGAGAGGGCTGCTCGGAAGCGATCTCAGCTTCGCCTCCGCCGTAGGCCTGTTCCAATCGGTCGTTGCCTATATATTGGTCGTGGGAGCGAACCGGTTCACGAGATGGCTGGGGGGGACCAGTCTATGGTAAAAAGCGGTGGTGCAGTTAGGTCCCGTTTCCACAAAAGGCGTATTTCGGTGTTCGATATCGTCAACGCCCTTCTGATGATCGGCGTCGTGTTCCTGATGCTGTATCCGCTGTACTATATGGCGATTATCTCGATCAGCTCGGGAGGGCCGGTCAGCCGGGGAGAGGTCGGATTTTATCCGGTCGATGTGACTTTGAAAGCGTACGAGATCATTTTCTCCAGCGCTCCGATCGTGCAGGCGTACAAAAATACGCTGTTGTATACGTCCGTCGGCGTAGCGATCAATCTGGCGATGACCGCGCTATGCGCCTATCCGCTTTCGCGCAGTCATTTTTACGGCAAAAACATATTCGCGATGATGATCGTGTTTACAATGTTTTTCGACGGGGGCATGATTCCCCGCTATTTGGTGGTCGACAGTCTCGGCTTGCTCAACTCGCTGTGGGCGATTGTGCTGCCGCCGGCCATCAACGTCTTCTATATGGTCATGATGCGCACCTTCTTCCAGGCGGTTCCCGATGCGCTGATCGAATCGGCCCATATCGACGGGGCTAACGATTGGAAAGTGTTCCTGAGAATCGTGCTTCCGCTGTCGGCGCCGCTCTTTGCGACGATGACGTTGTTTTACGCCGTAGGACACTGGAACAGCTTTTTCTCGGCATTGATCTATTTGAACGAAAGCAGCAAATATCCGATTCAGATGATATTGCGCAATATTGTCATCCAGGGCGACATGTCGGCCCAATCGACGGAGATGAGCGGCGTGGTAGGTACGCTCGTCGTCGACCAAAATATTAAATATGCAGTCGTGATGGTTGCAATCCTGCCGATACTTGCGCTGTATCCGTTCCTCCAGAAATATTTTGTCAAAGGCTCCATGGTGGGCTCGTTGAAAGGCTGATTGAACGAAATCAGAAGGGGTGTTTTCGAGATGAGATCGAAGAAACGGGTACTTCCCGCGACACTGAGCGTATTGCTGCCTGCGGTAGCGATGCTGTCGGCTTGCTCCTCCTCCACCGGGAACGGGAAAGCCGGCGAAGCGGACGGTTCGGCCGCCAAGACGCCGGAAGCGAGAACGATTACGGTGATGAGAAGCGACAGCTCGATTCAGCCGGTGCTGAAAGACTCTCCCGCGCTGAAGCAGATATTGGCGAAGACGAACGTGAAGGTCAATATGGAAGGCGTGCCGAGCAGCGATTACGAGGCGAAAAAGAAGACGCTGATCGCCACCAACAATATTCCGGACGTGCTGCACGTATCGCGGACCGATATTACGAACTACGCGAGCACAGGCATCTTCCTGAATCTGTCTCCGCTTATCGACAAGCACGCGCCGAATTTAAAGAAACGGCTGGAGAGCGAGCCGGAGGCGAGCAAGCTGAAAATCGACGGCAACTTCTACGGCTTTCCGATCATGGCACGCAAGTCGGTGGCGGCGAATGTGGGCAACTTCCCGATGATCCGTACCGATATTTTGCAGGAGCTGGGCTTAAAGGCGCCGACGACGTTCGAAGAGCTGTACGAGGTGCTGAAGGCGTTCAAGGCGAAGTATCCGGACTCGTATCCGTGGACGATGCGAAGCGGCTCGCAATACAATTTGCGGTTCCTGGCGTACGCGTTCGGCAGCGGCTTCTCCATCTATTACGAGCCGAAGTCGGATAAGTACCTGTACGGTCCGGCGCATCCGGAATTCAAAGAAGTGATGACGTATTTGACCAAGCTGTACAAGGAGAAGCTGCTCGATCCGAACTTTACGAACTTGACGGCTCAGCAGTGGCAGCAGAACCTCAGCTCCGGCAAGTCGCTGTTTTTCTACGACAACTACACGTTTGCGGTTAATTTCAATGCCGCGCTGCAGCAGGTCAATCCGAAGGCGAAGTTCGACATGCTGCCGATCTTCAAGGATGCATCCGGCAATAAGCGGAATTATATGGACAATCCGTCCAGCTTCAATTCCTATGCGATCAGCAGCAAAGTGAAAAATCCGGAGGAAATCGTCAAGCTGTTCGACTGGATGTATTCGGACGAAGGCGCGGATATTACCAATTTCGGTACACCGGCCGAACATTTCACGAGGTCGGGCGACAAGGTGACGATTACTCCTAGCCTGATCGACCAGTTCAAGGATAAGCAGGATCCTTATCGGGCGATGCAATCCTTCTTGGGAACGGGACTGCTGGCATTCAGCACGTTCACCGACGATACGCCGATGCTGACGATCTCTCCGCCGGAGCTGAAGTTATGGTCCGACAGCGTCAAGCAGCAGAAGGATCGCAAGGAAGTTATCGAGAAGCCGCTGGATCCGCCGTTCACCGAGGAAGAACGGGAGAAGCTGAAGCAGCTTACGACGAAGGTGGACACGATCGTCACGCAGAACGTCGATAAGTTCATCCTCGGCAGCCGTCCGCTCAGCGAGCTTGACGCGTTCGCGAAGGAAGTCGCGGCAGGCGGGGCAAGCGAGATCGAGGACATTTACAATGCCGCATGGAAACGGATGAAATAAAAAACGGCAGAGCAAGCACATAGTGTATAGCAGGTAAGCTTCCGGACATAACGGACTGCCGTCCGATCGGGTTCCGATAAAGGAAGTCCGGGCTGTCAGCAGTCCGTTGTACGGGAGAGAACTTGCCAAACGGCGGTTTATGGAGGTTTCGATAAGGATATGGATATCCGTCTGTTGAACGGCGGCGATATGAAGGAAGCGATTCTGCTTGTCGACCAGACGTTTCGCAATGACGACCGCCCTTCGCTTGCGGTTTCGTCGCCGAAGTTGTTTTCCGGCAGCCTGGGTCAGGCGGTCGGCGGTTATGACGAGGGGAGGCTCGTCTCGTTCGCCGGGCTGGTACCGTCGTTGATCCGGATTGGGGATGCGCGTCTGCAGGTGTATTCGTACGGTGCGGTATGCACGCATCCCGACTTCAGGGGAAGAGGCTGCGCCAGTCTCATTCTGGACTATGCCAAACGGCATATCGCTAAAGCCGGGGCCTCCCTGCTGCTCGTCTCGGGCACCCGTTCCTTGTACACGGATGCGGGCTGTCATCCGTTCGGCGAGTTTCGCAGGCACACGGTGTCTGCCGATCGGACGGAAGCGCTCGCTCCCCGCTTGTCTCCGGGAGTACAGTGCAGGGTGGCGGATGCAGCGGACTGGTTCCGGCTGCAGGAACTGTCCGCTTCGAGGTCTGTCCATTACGAGCAGAGCGTATGGGACTTGGCGGACCTGCATGCCGCGGCTGCGGTAACGTCGATGCAGCGGATGAAGCAGACGACGCTGATCGCCGAACGGGACGGCAAGGCCGTCGCCTTCTGTGTGCTGGCGCTTTTGCGGGACGGAGTCGATTACGGAGCCCGCAACAGCTATGTGCTCGAATGGGCAGGCCGGGCGGAGGACGTTTGTTCGATTGTGCTGCACGCCCTCGCGAACGGGCTGGCGGACAAACTCGACATTACAGTCGGCTGGCAGGAGGAAGAGATGGAGCGGCTGCTGGCCGGAGCCGGCACGTCTGCGGATGAGTGCAATTCGGGCACCGTTCACATCGTGAATCCGGCCGCACTGCTCGAACAGCTTCGCCCGCATTGGGGCCGGGCAGCCGACAATGAAGGAGACGTGCCGCAGGTGTGCGTCGGCGAAGACGGCACATACATCATCGCGATCGGCAGTTGTAAAAAAGTTGCGCTGAATTCGGCTCAACTGACCGCGCTCCTGTTCGACAAGCAGCCGGAGGAGCTTGCGCCGGACCGGGAATGGCTAGAGGCGGCCTCCGACTTCCTGCCGATTCCGTTTCCCTATACGAAAGGATTGAATTACGTGTGATGGAGGACATTCATGAAAACAGTCATCGTCTATAAAGAAGCGGGAAGATACGCCGGCTGGCCGGCCAACTACGGCATCTGGTCGTGGGGCGACGAGATCGTCGTCGGTTATACGCTAGGCTATCATAGCACGGAGGGCGGGTTTCACGCCCGCGACAAAACGAGGCCGTTCGTCGCCATGCAGGCGCGCAGCCTGGACGGAGGGGAGAGCTGGCAATCGGTCGAAATGCCGGTTCGCACCCCGGGCAACAAAGGATTGTCGGCGGGGGAACACTCCGATTCGCAGGCCGGAGAGAACGGAGGGGGGAACGAACCCGTTCCCGTGGAGCAGGCGATCGACTTCACCCATCCGGATTTTGCCTTGATGTGTGCGAGACAGGATTTGACGGGCGGCTCGAGATCGTGGTTTTACACGTCGGCCGATCGCTGCCACTCGTGGGATGGACCGTTTGCGATCCCGATGATGGGGCAGATCGGTCTGGCCGCGCGCACCGACTATCTGGTGTCCGGTCAGGACGAATGTCTGTTTTTCCTTACGGCGCCGACGGCGGAAGGAACGGAGACCGGCAGTCGGGTATTGTGCGCCCGCGCGTCGGACGGCGGCAGGACGTTCGAGTTCGTCTCCTGGATCGGCCCCGAATCGGGCAACGGCTTCTCGATCATGCCGGCCAGTGTCCGGTTATCGGATACCGACATCCTGGTCGCCACGCGCGAGCGCAGAACGGGCGAAGACAACGTGTCGGCCAACTGGATCGATCTGTACCGCTCATCCGATAACGGGGCGACGTGGACGTATGTGTGCCGCCCGGTAGCCGATACGGGACACGGTGGCAATCCGCCGACGTTGACCCGGCTGCACGACGGACGGCTGTGCATGACGTATGCATACCGGAACGCGCCGTATGGCATGAGAGCCAAGCTAAGCGCGGATGAAGGGCAAACCTGGGGCGAGGATATCGTCCTGAACGCCACGGCGGGAAGCCACGATATCGGTTATCCCCGTACGGTGCTGCACGAGGACGGGACGCTCGTCATCATCTATTACTACAATGACGAGCTCGGCGGAGCCTGCTATATTGCGGCGACGTTGTGGAAGCCCTGACCTTGATGGTCTGCAATACGATATTGGCGTGCGATCCGAAGGCAAGAAACCTTACAGAAATGGTTCTGTAAGGTTTTTTGCTTTTTTGTTTTTTACCGCCGGCATTCCGGTTCACCTCATCCTATGATTTAGTAATCTATTTACAGTTGACGGGAACGCCGATTCAAAAATCCGGCGATAACGGGCGTTTTCTCGTCTCCGACCTTACACAAAGGTGTGGCTTCGGTTTTGTAAATCGATATTTAATTTGATGGCATCATGCAAATATGATAAACTTCACCCATTACAAAGCCCGATTCGTTCGGGAAAGCGGTTTCAATTGAAGATGAAGAAATTCCTTACATTTCTAGACGAGGAGGGCCTTGCATGATTCGTCGCCGCAAAAGTGTCTTTTTGACGTTATGGTTGTCCTACATCGCCATCCTGATCATACCCGTGTCCGTATCCTTTGCACTTTACACGAGTATGGAGAAGACGATGGTTGAGAATGCGAGCCGTTCGAACCTGGCTATGCTGGAGCAGGTTCGTCAGATCGTCGATAACCATCTGCAGGAAATCGAGCAAATCGCCGTTCAGATCGCCACGCATCCGAAGCTTCAAACGTTGTGGACGATCCGGGACAGCGAAAAATATATCCAGTACGAGGAAGCGGTCAGGGCGCTGATGAATATCGGCAAAGGCTCCGGCTTCGTCGACAGCTTTTTTATTCATATGAGGGACGAGGATATTATACTCACTTCGCGTGTAAAGACGGATGCGGAAACGTATTTTACGAAGCTGTACCCGTATGCCGACAAGACGCTGGAGCAGGTGCGCTCCGATCTGCTGTCCGGCTATCATTTCAAGACGTATTGGCCGGTAACCGCCATGCTGGACGGCGCTACCCGGAGGAACGTGATTCAGAGCGCCGTATCGTTACCGCTTGGAGAAGCGGAAAATGTATGGGGAACGCTCATCATGACGATCGGCGAGGAGCAGATTTACAACTTGCTGAAGAAAATCGAGTGGGTGAACAGCGGCTCGATCTATATTTTGGACGATACGGGTCAGGTGATTTTGTCGACTTCAGGGAACTATGAGTTCTCGGAGCGGCTGCGCCAAGAAATTGCCGGAGGGAGCGGCTACCAGTCTTATTCCGACGGCGGCAAAGACAGCATGCTCTCGTATACGACCGGACAGAGCGGGTGGAAGTACGTATCGCTTGTCCCCGAAGCGGTCGTCCTGCAGCGCGTGAATGAAATCGAGGTATGGGCGATTTCGCTGCTTGCTTTTGTCGTCATTGCCGGAACGGTGGCGGCGTATTGGATGGCCTACCGCAGCTATAGTCCGATCCGCGATATGGTATTCGCCCTGATGAACGGAAATCCGGCGGACAAAGCTCCTGTTCTGGGGAATGAGTATGAGTTCATCAAGACGTCGATCGCCGAGACGATGGCCGAAGGCAAGGAGCTCAAGGATAAGCTGGAGGGGCATATCCCGGTCGTGAGGGCGTATTTTCTGTCCAGACTTTTGAAGGGACAAGCCGAACCGGAGGCGATGGAGGAGGAGTCGCTTCAGTTTATGGGCGTCCGGTTTCCTTATACGGACGTATGCGTCATTTTGGTCGAGGTGGATGAGAGCAGCGAGTTTATAGCGGATGGAAGCGAACGGGAATGGGCGCTTATCCGGTTTATTTTGTTCAACCTGAGCAGCGAGCTGCTAGGTGACCTGGGCTACGTGACGGAGACGGACCGCAACCGGCTGGCGCTGCTGATGAATGTGCCGGATGACGGAGAAGAAACCCGGAGCGAGCGCGACCGGATCATCCGGGAACTGAAGCGGGTAACCGAGGAGCGGTTCCGGATGCGAACGGCCATCGGCGTCAGCTCGGTCCGTTCCGGCTTGACGGAAATCGGCCGGTGCTACGGGGAAGCGTTGTCCGCACTGGACTACCGGATTATCCACGGATCGGGAACCGTTATTTTATTTGACCAGATTCGCGAAATCGAGCGCGGGTACTATCATTATCCGATCGAGACGGAAGCACAGCTGATGAATTATATGAAAAGCGGCGATTACGAGGAAGTCGTCCGGCTGCTGGACGGATTATATGAGCACAATGTGGCGGCCCGCAGCATTACGCCGGAGCTGGGCAAGACGCTGCTGTTTAATCTGCTCAGCACCGTTCTGAAGGTGATGAACGCGTTGAAAATCGACGCCAGGCAATTGCCGGGCATCGATTCCGATCCGGTGAAGCATATTATGAGTAGCTCCTCGGCCGAGAAGATGCTGGGCCGGATCAAGGAGCTGAGCCTGGCGATCTGCGACAGCGTCCGGGAAGCCCGGACCGATCAGAGCGGGCGGCTGAACGAGCGGCTGAAGCAATATATCGAGGAGAACAGCGCGGACAACGGTCTCAGCCTGACTTCGATCGCAGACCATTTCGGGATGACGCCGCAGTATGTGTCCGGTTTTTTCAAAAAACAAAACGGAATCAATCTGACCGATTATATGGTCGAGGTTCGAGTGAGGGAAGCGAAGCGTCTGCTCGCCGAAAGCGGGCTGACCGTTCTGCAAATCGCGCAAAAAGTCGGCTACGCCACCGACATCGGTTTCATCCGGGTGTTCAAAAAACTGGAGGGCATCACCCCCGGCAAATACCGGGAAATGCTTGCCCAGCAAGGCGATGTGAAGGATGGTTGGTCCGGATGAAAATCGGTTTATGCCCGATATGAAGGGCGGTTTACGTCCTGAGCAACGGATTGTAGGCAGTAAGAGCAGGCTCCTCTATAGTGAAATTGCAAGCGGAAACGCTGACGCAAAACAAATGTATAGGAGGGTCACCAAGATATGGTTAGAAAAATGAAAGTGCTTACAACGAGTCTCGTAGCAGTTTCGCTCATGGCAACCGTACTTGCAGCTTGCGGAGGTAAGGAAGAAAAGCCGGGAACGGCGAATCCGGCACCCGCTGCCGGAGGGGAAGCGCCTAAAGATGTTTCTTATCCGAAATCGGTCAGCTACTGGGTGTCCCTGAATTCAAATGTCGGTGCTACCATGAAAAGCTTCGGTGAAATCGCCGCTTATAAAGAATTGGAGAAAAAGACGGGCACGAAGGTCGAATTCCAGCATCCTCCGGTCGGACAAGAAAAAGACCAGTTCAACCTGATGCTCGCCTCGGGAAAGCTCCCTGACGTTATCGAATATACTTGGGGCACGGCACCGAAAGGGGCGGACAGCTTAATTAAAGAGAAGCGGATTATCCGCCTGAACGAGCTGATCGACAAGCATGCGCCGAACTTGTCCAAAGTATTGAAGGATAACCCGCAATTCCGCAAATTGATCACAACGGATGAAGGCAATATTTACGTGATGCCGTTCCTGCTCGGCGACGAATTGCTGGCGATCGTTAACGGTCCGGTCATTCGGAAAGACTGGCTCGATAAATTGAATTTGAAAGTGCCGACCACGATTTCCGAATGGGAGACGGTGCTGACCGCTTTCCGCGATCAGGACCCGAACGGCAACGGCAAAAAGGACGAAATTCCGTACTTGTTCTCGATAGCGGACAATGAATATAACCATTTGTTCGTAGGCGCTTGGGGCATCGGCATGGATTTCTACAACGAGAAAGGGAAAGTGAAGTACGGACCGATCGAGCCGCAGTTTAAGGAATTTTTGGCTACGATGAACAAATGGTACAAAGCCGGGCTGATTGATCGGGACTATGCGACCACGGATGCGAAGCTGAAGGATGCGAAAGTGACGAACAACCAGCTGGGCTCGTTGTCGGCTTATCCGGGAAGCGGCATCTCCCGTTATACGACGCTCGTGCAGTCGACCACACCGAATTTCTCTCTCGTCGGCGCTCCGTATCCGGGCCTGAAGGCCGGCGACAAGCCGCTCGGCCAATACCAGTTCGCGTTCTCCGGCATCGGAGCCGCGGTCTCCGCAACAGCGGCGAATCCGGAGCAGATCGTCAAGTGGCTGGACTACAAATACGGTCAGGAAGGCCACCTGCTGTTCAACTTCGGTATCGAAGGCGAAAGCTACAAGATGGAGAACGGCAATCCGAAGTACACGGATCTCATCATGAACAACCCGGATAAGCTGCCGATCACGCAAGCGATGGCCAAGTATTTCATCGCCAGCTGGAGCGGTCCGATCGTTCAGGACAAACGCTACATCGAGCAATATTTCACGATGCCGGAGCAGCGTGATGCCCAGAAGGCATGGATGACGGCCGACCATTCCAAGCAGATGCCGCCGATTACGTTGACGGCGGAGGAAAGCTCGAAGACCGCTTCGATTATGAACGACGTCAAAACGTACCGCGACGAGATGATCAACAAATTCATCATGGGCGCGGAGCCGATTGAAAACTTTGATAAATTCGTACAAACGATCAAGAGCATGGGAATTGAAGAAGCCATCAAGGCACGGCAGGCAGCCCTCGACCGGTTCAACAACCGGAAGTAAACGTTCCAATCGGAAAACCTACCGCGATAGGCGGGAGAGCGGCACGATCTTGAACGTCGCCTCTTCCCGCCTGCGCAGCAGGTGTGCAGCAAGATTACATCCATACTAGGATTAGACAGGAGGGCCCGTTATGTCCGTTATGCCCAAAGCCCAGTCCGGCCCCCCGAAGCCGGTCGACAAAAACAGCTTCAAACACCGCTCTCTGCGCGATTTGAAAATAAACAAGTACGTGTACTTGATGCTTATACCGGTAATTACGTATTATGTAGTGTTTTATTATGTGCCGATGTACGGCCTGCAGATTGCGTTCAAAGATTTCTCGCCGGGGCTTGGCATGTGGGACAGTCCATGGGTCGGCTTCCAGCACTTCGAATCGTTTTTCAACAGTTACTACTTCTGGCGGCTGCTGCGCAACACGCTGCTGCTTAGCTTATACGAGCTTTTGTTCGCTTTTCCGGCATCGATCATTTTGGCCTTATTGCTCAATGAATTGCGCAGCGCCGCCTTGAAACGCGTCGTCCAGACGGTAACGTATATGCCGCACTTTATCTCGATCGTCGTCATCTCCGGGATGCTGGTCGATTTCCTGGCTCGGGACGGTCTGATCAACAACGTGCTTGCCTGGTTCGGCTTCGAGCCGATCGCCTTCCTGCGCGAAAGCAGCTGGTTCCGGACGATTTTCGTCTCCTCGAACATATGGCAGAACATCGGTTGGGGCTCGATCATTTATTTGTCCGCGATGTCGAGTATCGATCCTTCGCTGTACGAAGCTTCCCGAGTCGACGGCGCAAGCCGGTGGAAACAGACGCTGCACGTTACGCTTCCGGGGATCATGCCGACGGTCGTCATCCTGCTCATCCTACAGATCGGCAGCTTCATGTCGGTCGGCACCGAGAAAATTCTGCTTTTGTATAACAGCACGACGTATGAGACGGCCGACGTCATCGGCACGTTCGTCTACCGGAAAGGGATTCTGGAGTCCGACTTCAGCTATAGTGCCGCCGTCGGTCTGTTCAACGCCATCATCAACTTCACGCTGCTCGTGCTGGCCAATGCCATCAGCCGCCGTACCAGCGACAACAAGCTTTGGTAAGGGGGCGGGGACACATGATTAGACGGAGTATAGGGGAACGCCTGTTTGACGGGGCTAACGTTACATTCATGATTTTGTTATCGGCAGTGACGGTGTATCCGTTTCTGTACGTATTGTTCGCATCGCTCAGCGATCCGTCCTGGGTCGTGCAGATGCGGGGACTGATCTGGTACCCGAAAGGATTTACGATCGAGGCGTATAAGCTCGTATTCGCCAACCCGTCGATCCTGACCGGTTATGTGAACACGCTGATCTATGTCGTATTCGGTACGGCGTTGAACATCCTGATGACTTCGCTGGGGGCGTATGCGCTGTCGCGGCAGTCGGTGATGTGGAAAAATCCGCTTATGTTCATTATCGTCTTCACGATGTTTTTTAACGGGGGGCTGATCCCGACCTACCTGCTCATCAACGAGCTTGGCATGCTCGACAGCCGCTGGGCACTCATTATCCCGAGCGCGATGAGCGCTTATAATCTGATCATCATGCGGACCTCGTTCCAAGGCATACCGGTCAGCCTGGAAGAGTCGGCCAAGCTGGATGGCGCGAACGACTTCACCGTTCTGTTCCGCATCGTGCTGCCGCTGTCCATGCCGGTCGTGGCGGTCATGATCTTGTTCTACGGCGTCAGCCACTGGAACGGCTGGTTTAACGCGCTGATCTACTTGCGTACGCGGGATCTGTATCCGCTGCAGCTGATCTTGCGGGAAATTCTGATTACGAACAGCACCGACTCGATGATGACCGGAGTAGGCGGGGCAGACAAGATGCCGATCGGCGAGACGATCAAATACGCGACGATCATTGTCGCTACCGTGCCGATTCTGCTGCTGTATCCGTTCCTGCAAAAGTATTTCGTCAAAGGCGTTATGATCGGGGCCATTAAGGGGTAAGAGGCCGGCACCCGGCGAACAGGCTTCGCTTACTGGAGTTCAACAAGCTCTGGAAAGCGAAGCTTTTTTGTTGTTTAGGGAATTAGGCGGCTTGCCCAGCCCGATTAAACCGCAGTGATTTTCTGCCGTTACCCTTTACGTTCCTAGTCCCGGTTGAGTAATATTAGTCGTATACGTTCTGTGCTTAGCTTTTGATAGCGGGGCGGGGGATATGAATCGGGCACCTGTATCGGAGAGGAAAAGGAAAGGACGAAGCTTCATGGATGTAGGAAAGGCAAACTCAGCGGGTAAATGGATCGCCCGGCTCCTCGCGGTGTGTGGTATCGCTTTGTTTGCATGGATGCTGTGGCACTCGTATGCGAGCGCAAGCTCCTATTTCGAGTCGGGGCCGGTCACGGTGCTGCTTCTGACGGCAGGCTCGGCGGCAGCCGTACTGCTGCTGCTCGGGGCTGCCATGCGTTATGCCGGGCGCGGAGTGTTTCTGGCTGCGGTGCTTGCCGTTGCGATCAGCGCGAGACTTATATGGATCGTTACAGTCGATACACAGCCGGTATCGGATTTTCTCGATATGCACTCCGGAGCTTTGAGCGCGGCTGGCGGCGATTTCTCGTTCGGGACGAATGACTATTTCACCCGGTGGGTGTACCAGATCGGATTTACGCTTTACGAAGCGCTGATCATTACAGGGTTCGGTACGGAACTGATCGTACTGAAGCTGTTTAACGTGTTGTTTCAGGCGGGAACGGCAGTCCTCGTTTATTTGTCGGCGGCCCGTACGTTCGGGGAGACGGGCGGGAGAGCGGCGGCGCTGCTGTACGCCGTATACGTGCCGAATATTATGATGTGCTCAGTGCTGACGAACCAGCATATTTCCGTCTTTTTCTTCTTCCTTGGCGTTTATGTGCTGATACGCCGGGGCTTGGGCGGGAAGGCGGACTGGCTTGCCGTCGGGCTCTGTTTCGGTTTCGCCAACCTGATGAGGCCGCTGGGCAGTTTTTTTGTAGTCGGCTTGGTTGCTTATATCGTGCTGTTTAAGCTGCTGCCGGGTTTCCGCGAGAGGAAGTGGGCCGCACTGGCCATCAAGACGGCCGGAGCGGTCGCCGTCTACTTCATCGTGCAGCAGTCCGCGAGCTTCGCCCTCGTGCAGACTGGCGTCACTTCGTACCCGTTATCGAATCAGGAGCCGTACTGGAAGTTTATGATCGGTCTGAATCCGGATACGAACGGGGGCTGGTCGTACGACGATACGATGTATGTGCTGCAGTTCCCGCAAGGCGAGGAACGGAATCGCGCGGAGCTGGAGCTGCTCAAGCAGCGTCTGGCCGATAAGCGGCAGGTCGGGGCGCTGTTTCTCAGCAAAGCGAAGTCCATGTGGGGGGCGGAAGATTCGGCTCCGATGTGGAGCATTCCGGAACAGAACCGGCCGGCTTTGCAAAAAAAGCTGATTCAGACCGAGCGGGTGCAATACGTCCTGCTGGCGTTTTTCGGCTTGATCGCTATGACCGTGATGGCGTACCGGGGCGCAAGCGCGGAAGCGTCCATATTCGTGCTGCTGCTGCTCGGTTATGCGGCGCTCCATATCGTCATCGAAGTTCAGACGCGATACCGGTTCGATATTTTTCCGTGCGTGTTCATCCTGCAAAGCTTGGGTGCCGCCGTGCTGCTTGATACGTTCAAGCGGAGGCCGCGGGGCGCAAACGAAGCTCCGTCTGTCCGGTCTTGACCGGGAGGCGGGGCTTTTTGGTGATAAAACCGATCCCATCCTTCATTTCGTATTGCCGGTGCTTGCTTGTATAATGGAACCAGAGGAATACGTATGGAGGCGGCCCTTTTGTACAAAATTATGATTGTAGAGGATGACGACAAAATCGCTTCGATTCTCGGAGGGTATCTGGACAAGTACGGATACGAGGCAACGCGCGTTACGGACTACCGGAATATCAAGCAGGCTTTTGCCGGGCTGCAGCCTCATCTGGTGTTGCTCGATATTAACCTCCCGCAATACGACGGCTTTTACTGGTGCCGGCAAATCCGCACCGTCTCGAATGTGCCGATCCTGTTCCTGTCGGCGCGCGTCGGCGAGATGGATCAAGTGATGGCGATCGAGAACGGGGGAGACGATTATATCACGAAGCCGTTCCATCTGGAGATCGTCATGGCCAAAATAAAAAGCGCGCTTCGCCGGACCTATGGCGAATATGCGTCGGCTCCGCACGGCAATACGGACATCGTCGATGTGGAAGGACTGGTGCTGGACCGGGGCCGGGGAACGCTCGAATGGAACGGGCACAAGACCGATCTAAGCCGTAACGAGTCCAAGCTGGCCGAAGAGCTGATGAGACGGGCCGGGCAAATCGCCACAAGGGAACAACTGCTGGAAGCGCTGTGGGACGACGTGACGTTCGTGGACGATAATACGCTGACTGTAAACGTCACGCGGGTGCGCAAGAAGCTGGAGGAGATCGGGATCGATAAGGCGATCGACACGGTGCGGGGAACCGGTTACCGGTTGCAAGTTACATGGGGGGCGAGAACGTGAGGTTTCGACATTTCCTGGCCGACCGGATCGGGTATATCGTCCTCTATATGGCGAACCTGCTGCTGGTGCTGCTCGTCGTGTGGCTGGACCTGCTCGGGCAGAACGTCTCCATCAGCCGCGAAACGGTCATCTACGCCGCTGTGCTCTCCCTAGTCGGCCTCGGCGTGTATTTGACGATAGATTATATCCGCAGCCGTCCGTTCCACCGCCAGATCGATGTGCTGACGAGCGGGGAGGCTGCTATCGACGACGTATTGATGCTTCAGGCAGCGGCGACGCGCGAACAACAGGCGACCCAGCAGCTGGTCATCGATAACTATATGAAGTATATGGAGCGGCTGGAGCAGTACAAGCAGCAGCAGGACCTTCACCAGACGTTCGTCCGTCAATGGGTGCATCAGATGAAGACGCCGGTATCGGTTATCGATCTGCTCGTTCAGCAGGGAGAGCGCACCGGTACGGGGGAGGCCAAAGAGCTGCTGACCAGCATTCAGGAAGAGAACGAGAAGCTGGCGCACGGACTCGATATGATGCTCCACACGGCCCGCCTTGAGAAGTTCGAGTTCGATCTGCATATTAAACGGGTGGAGATGGTGCACGCTGTTCGGGGGGTCATTAACGAACATAAAAAAGCGTGCATCCGGTACCGCCTGTTCCCGAAAATCGAGACCGATGCGGAGACGATCTGGTCGGAAACCGATGAGAAATGGATTGTCTTCATTCTTCACCAATTGATGACGAACGCGATCAAATATTCGAAGCCGAAGGAAGGGACGAAGACGCTTCTGGTTTCGCTTGCGGAGGAACGGGGCGAATGCCGGATCTCGATCCGGGACGAAGGGATCGGCATCGCGGACCACGACCTGCCGCGCATCTTCGACCCGTTCTTCACCGGCGAGAACGGGAGGCGCGTCGCCGAATCGACCGGCATGGGCCTGTATTTGGCCAAGCAGGTATGCCTGCGGCTCGGACATCGGCTGGAGGTATCCTCCGTGCTGGGGGAAGGGACGGTCGTTACGTTGACGATTCCCCGTGCGGACGGGATTCATACGCTGGACGGGTAATCCTCCTGCTACTGGCGTTGGGCGGTAGGCTTCGGGACGACGCCTCCCAATGTGACGTTTATCCTTGTTCCTCCCCGGAGAATCGGTTATCCTAACGGAAACGAACAACGGAGGGGATTGCGATGCAACTGCACATCACGAACGAAGCCGCGGCTTATTACAAAAAGGAAATGGGGCTCAAGGGCGGGGACGAGCTGCGCCTGTTCGTCAAGCTGGCGGGCCACAGCACCGTTCATCCCAACTACTCGCTCGGCATCATCCGGGAAGCTCCGGTCAAGCCGGCGGTTCGCGCGGAAGCGGACGGGATCGCCTTTTTCCTGGAGGAGCAGGACGGCTGGTTTATCGGCGATTACGATTTGCGCATCGGTGTCAAAAACGGAGAAATCGACATGGAGATGGTTCTGGAGCAAGGCTGCTAACATGGATCGCAAAGTGACGCCCTGGCCGCCTGTGATGGCGGTCCGATGCAAAAAGTCCCTGAATTCTTCGTTTATCGAAGAACGGTCAGGGACTTTTTGGGGTGTGCGTCGAAGAACCGATACCGGGTACGCTTACTCGGGAAGCAGGCCGCTGTCCACGATCTCGTTATGGATCGTGTCGGAGAACCGCTCCAGGCAATTGCAGAAGTAGTCTTTGCGGCAGATGGGGCAAGGTACCGTGAGCAGTCTGGTGATGCTTGTAATTTTCCAGTCGGGATTTTTCGTGTAGAACACCCGGGCCTTCGTCTTGTCGGAAAAGGTGGCCAAAAACTGGTACAGCCCAGCCTTCTCATTCGTATCGGATTGCTGCAGGTCCGTCACATAAAATTGTGCCATTTTATCACCCTGAACTTTTGTATAGTCTGAACTTTTCATAGTATATCATATTTCGACAGGGGGCAACCGCATCTTCGCTTCAAATGTCACGGAAAAATTAGATGACAAAACTGTAAGCCGCGTATTCGATATTTGAAAGCTTCCCCCATCGTGCGGATTGGTTTCTTCGGGTACACTGGGAATAGAAGCTGTACACAATCGCTTTAGCATGATGGAGGAACTTGATTATGACGGTATTAAAGGCGCAGGCGCTATCGAAAATATATGGGGCCAAATCGAGCAAAATGACTTACCGGGCGCTCGACCAAATCCATCTGGAAGTGTCCGAAGGGGAGTTTGTCGGCGTGATGGGGCCTTCCGGCAGCGGCAAGACGACGCTGCTCAACATGCTGTCTACGATCGATCAGCCGACCTCGGGCCGGATAGAGGTGAACGGAACCGACCCGAGCAAGCTGTCCAATAAGGAGCTCGCCCTCTTCCGGCGCCGGCAGCTCGGGTTTATTTTTCAGGACTTCAACCTGCTCGATACGTTGTCCATGAAGGATAATATCGTCCTGCCGCTGGTGCTGGACAACTTGAAAGCCGCGGAGATCGAGCGCCGGGTCCGTGAAGTCGCCGAAATGTTAGGCATATCGGCTATCCTGGACAAGCGCACGTATGAAGTGTCGGGCGGACAGCAGCAGAGGGCGGCGATTGCCCGTGCGATCATCCACCGTCCCGCGATCGTGCTGGCGGACGAGCTTACCGGCAATCTGGACTCGAAGGCGGCCAAGGACGCGATGGAGGCGCTGAAGCGGTTAAATGAAGAACAGGGGACGACCATCCTTATGGTTACGCATGATCCGTTCGCGGCCAGCTACTGCCGGCGGATCGTGTTCATTAAGGACGGCCGGCTGTTCTCGGAAATTCGCCGGGGGGCGAACCGTCAGGCCTTTTTCCAGCAAATCTTGGATGCGCTTAGCGTGCTGGGAGGGAACTTCAATGACGTTTCGCCGACTCGCCCGGAATAACGTCCGGGGCAATTGGCACCGGTATGTCGCTTTTTTCCTGTGCAGTACGTTTTCCGTCATGATCTTTTTTATCTATGCGGCGTTTCTGTTCCATCCGGACGTTGTGAGCGGCAATATTCCCGCAGCCAGCAAGGTGCGGCAAGGGATGATTTTATGCGAGTACATTATCGTCATCTTTTCCTTCTTTTTCGTGCTGTATTCGATGTCGGCCTTTCTGAGGTCGCGGAAAAAGGAGTTCGGCCTGCTTCGTCTGTTCGGCACGACGAACCGCCAAATCGCCCTGCTCGTGGTGTACGAAAATACGCTGATCGCTTTGCTTGCGATCGCGGCGGGTATCGGCTTCGGGGCTTTGTTCACCAAGCTGTTCTTCATGGTGCTTGCCCAGCTGCTGCAGGTAACAAGCCCGATCCGGTTTATTCTGGCGCCAAAAGCGATCTGGATCACCGCTCTCGGGTTTTTGGCGCTGTTCGAGCTTATCACGCTGTATACGCTCCGGCATCTGGGACGAAGCCAGATCGTCGAGCTGATGAAGGCGTCGAAACAGCCGAAAAGCGTGCCGCTGTATTCGAAATGGCTGACCGCCTTAGCGGCCGTTTGTTTGCTGAGCGGTTATTATATGGCGTATACGGCCCACATCTACACGATTATCGCGTATATGATGCCGATTCTGATCACCGTTATTGTCGGCACGTACTTTTTATTTACGCAGGCCAGTGTTGCGATTTTGCGGCGGCTGCAGAGGACGCCGGGGCTGTATTACCGGCATACGCATATCGTCACGATCGCCCAGCTTTTATTTAAGATCAAGGATAACGCCCGCACTCTGTTTACCGCTTCAATCTTATGCGCGGTCATCTTGACGGCTTCCGGGTCGTTTTATGTCTTGTTTCAGGATACGCGCAATCAGATGATGGAACGGTTTCCGCAATCGTTCGGGGTGATCGAGAAAGGGCTTGGCGTTCATGAGGTCATCCATCCGGAGGAGCTGAAGCGGCAGCTCGCGCTTCACGGTCTCGAATTGGATTACGAAGTGCAGTTGTCCGGCTTCCAGGTGCCCGTCATGCTGGAGTCGAAGTACAAGACGGAAGCGCTCGTCATACCGGAGCAGTCGTACAACCGGGTCGCGAAGCTGCAGCGCAAAAAAACGCTGAAGGTAGAACCGGGTCATGCCTATTACGTTCATCCGAACCGACAAGTGGCCGTGGAATATTTCAAGCCGGGCGATCAGTTGGAAACGGTTGTCGGGGGCAAGGACGTGACGCTGCAGATCGACGGTCAAAGTAACGGCGGCATCATTAATTCGAGGCTGGAGCTTGCGAATATGATCGTAGTGAACGACCGGCAATACGAGGAATGGAGCCGGACGGTCCCGGAGCCGGAGTTGTATGCGTATTACGGATTTGAGGTTCGCAATTGGAAGGATTCGCTGGCGGCCGCCTCGCATATTCGCGAATCGGTGCCCAAGGAACGCTCGTGGCAGCTGGAATGCCGGATCGAGGATTATGCGGCCATGCACCAGTTCAACTTGCTGGCGCTGTTTATCGGCGTGTTCGTCAGCTTTCTGTTTTTCATCGCGTCGGGCAGCATGCTATATTTTAAGCTGTTTACGGAAATCCAGGAGGATCAGGCGCAGTTCCGGGCGTTGAGCCGGATCGGGGTGTCGGACGCCGAGATTCGTAAAATGACGACGACCCAAATCGGCATATCGTTTTTCGTGCCGGTAGTCGTCGGTATGGTTCACGCGGCATTCGCCTACAAAACGCTGGGCAATCTGCTCGGATCGAGCGTGTGGCAGTACGGGATCGACGTGATGGCGGTGTATACCGGGATGCAGATCCTTTACTTTGCCTTGGCCCGGAAGGCGTATATGAAGCAATTGGCACAAAGCTGATACCCGAACGGGGGGACATGGGATACGGGAAATCTTACATCAAGTGCGCCAGTATGCGCTTAGCTCAGGGTGAGCTGACAACGGGCGAATCCCTGTGACGGCAAATAAGCCGTGAAGAGGAGCATACGGAGGCATAGGAACGATTGCGTGCGGGTTTTTGGTGCCTAGTGTGGAAAACGGGGGAGCGGGTTCTTCGCTTTTCCCTTCGCGGCGAAGTAAGATGAGAGTAGACAACGATTGACCCAACATTAAAGCGAAGGAATACGATCTATGGCCCGCTCCTATGTACTGCTGCTGGTTTGCGTAACGATATGGGGAAGCAATTTTGTGTTCGGCGCGATTCTGGTCGATCATTTTCCCCCGATGCTTCTCTCCGTCTCCCGGCTGCTGCTCACTTCCTCGGTATACGTCGTTATGGCTATGGCCGCACGGCGGTTCGAGTGGCCGGCGTGGAAGGATTGGAAGCTGCTGCTTCCTCTCGGCGCCGCCAATGCGCTTAATCAAATCTGCTTTTATACCGGGATGCAGGATGCGGACCCGACGACTTCGTCGCTGCTCCTGTCGCTGTCTCCGATTATGATCGGACTGCTGGCACCGCTGTTTCTCAGCGAGAAGATTACGCTGCGGATGGGGATCGGCTCGGCAATCGCTTTGTCCGGCGTCTTTTTCGTCGTCGGCAAGGGCGGCTCGATTCATCTGTCGGCCGGCGAGTTGTGGATTGTCGGGGCGATGCTGACGTTTGTCGCCTCGACGATTTTGACGCGCAAGCTGATGGAGCGCAGGGACGCGTTTTTCGTCACCTCGTACGCCACCGTATCCGGCACCGCGATGCTGATCCCGGTAGCGTTGCTCCGCGAGGACGTATCGGGCATGAGCACGGAGCTGTGGGCGTGGACGCTGCTGATTGCCAGCGCGTTTCTGATGCAGGTCGTGTGCGGGCTCGTCTGGAACCGGCAGATGCAGATCGTGGGCGCCGGCAAGGCGGCGGTATTCCTGAATCTGCAGCCGTTCGTAGCGATGTCGCTCGGGTATGTGATCCTGGGAACGGCGGTTACGCTCAAGCAGGGTTTCGGCTCGTTGCTCATTATCGGCGGCGTCTTGCTGGCGACCTCGATCGGCAGGAACCGGCCGCGCAGCAGGCCGAGACCGGCGGAAGCAGGGGAGGCCAGCTGACGGGGCGGCAAGTTTATCCGGGAGGTGCCGAAGTGCGCCCTAATAGGCTGGCAGGACGCCGCAACAGGTGGGCGCAGCGTCGAATCCGACGCTTTACAGAAGAAGGAGCACTCTTCTATAATGGAGATATGCTCCTTTTTGTTTTTTGATTTATGGAGAAAATTTTCGGAAGGGGAATTTCTGTGGACCGACAATCGCCTGGTATCAGGCATCTGGATACGGAGCAGGTCAATCCGCGAACCCGGGATTTGGACCAATGCTCCACGGTGGAACTTCTCCGGCTGATGAACGCGGAAGATTTCCGCGTTCCGGTGGCGGTGGAGGCGGCGCTTCCGGCCGTCGCCGAGGCTGTCGATCTGATCGCCGGCGCTTTGCGGCGGGGCGGGCGGCTGTTTTATGTCGGCGCCGGTACGAGCGGGCGTCTCGGCGTCCTCGACGCGTACGAGTGCCCGCCGACGTTCGGCACGCCGCCGGAGCTCGTGCAGGCGCTCGTAGCGGGCGGCGTGGCGCGGGACCGCGCCGACGAGTCGGCGGAGGACGACCCCGAGCTGGGCGCCGCCGATCTGGCGGAGCGCGGCCTGGCGGCAGGCGACGTCGTCGTCGGCATCGCGGCGAGCGGCCGTACGCCGTACGTGGTCGGCGGGCTTCAGTACGCCCGCTCGGCGGGAGCGTCGACGGTCGCGCTCGCCTGCAGCGGAGGCTCCGTGATCGGCGGCCTCGCCGACAAGGCGATCGAGGTGACGGTCGGACCGGAGGCGCTGACCGGCTCGACGCGGCTGAAGGCCGGCACGGCGCAGAAGCTCGTGCTGAACATGATCAGCACCGGGGTGATGGTGAAGCTCGGCAAGGTGTACCAAAACTTCATGGTCGACATGGAAGCGTCGAACGGGAAGCTGCGGCAGCGCGCCCGGGGAATCGTCGCCATGGCGACAGGCGAGGACGAAGCGGCCGTCGAGGCGGCGATGGCGGCCACCGGCGACCATATGAAGGCGAGCATCGTCATGCTGCTTGCCGGCGTATCGGCCGAGGAAGCATTCCGGCGATTGGCTGAAGCGGACGGGAACGTGCGCGGCGCGCTTCAGGCTTGACTGGCAGGCGACTGCCGAGGGATGGTTCAGGCTGGGATTTGCCCGACAAGCGGGATGCTAAGTTAAGTAAAGGTAAGAAGACGCGGGAAGCATCGTCCTATAAGGAGGAAGCGATATGGCGCTTATGCGCATTACGGGGTCCTGGTTCGATTTTTATCATCCGAATCCGTATGAAGGGGACTGCTGGAACTCGACGACACAGCAGTTTACCGACGAAGATTGGGATTTCAAGCTGACGGAGATGGCCGAGGCGGGAATGGATACGCTGGTGCTGCTGAATGTTGCGCTGCATGGCAAGGCGTTTTACCCTTCGGAGATATGGTCGCATCGGTGGGATACGGTATGTAAGGACCCGCTGGAGGCGGTTCTCCGGGCAGGGGATCGTCTCGGCCTGACGATTTATGTAGGGAACGGCTTTTATACGACTCCGATTATGGGCAGTTTATCGACTACCGGAGACAAGTCGGCGCTTCGTTATGATTTCGCCAAAGAGCTGGCGGCGAAGTACGGTCATCACGCTTCGTTTGCCGGCTGGTATTTGCCGGTGGAAGCAGCGATTTTCACCCATTTCCCCGACCACTATATCGCATATGCCAACGAGATGGCCGATTTCCTGCGCAAGATCGGACCGCAGCGGGTGATGATCGCCCCATATGGCACCCGTTCGATTACCGGTGACGACCGGTTCGTCGCACAGCTCCGTTCGCTGGAGGTCGATTATATCGCCTATCAGGACGAGATCGGGGTCGACCGGACGACGTTCGAAGCGGTGGATGCGACGTTTGCACGGCTGCGGGAAGCGCACGACCGAGCGGGCAAGCCGCTCTGGTCGGATCTGGAGCTGTTCAAGTTCGCGGGCAAAGTGCTCCATCCGGGACCGTTCGAACGGGTGCGCCGCCAGTTGGAGATTTTATCGAAATATTCGGATAAGGTGCTGTGCTATCAATACTTGGGTATGATGAACAAGCCCGGCAGCGCCGTACATGCAGGGCACGAAACATCGGTACAGCTGTATGAAAACTACATGGCATTGCTGCGCGACAACGGGTTGTGGCCGATCGCGGGGCAGGCGGAGACGGAGCGGAATCGATGAAACAACAAGTCGTATTCGGAATCGATATCGGAGGCACGAACATCAAGTCGGGTATCGTGGACAGCGAAGGGCGCATTTTGCACGCCCACAACACGCCGACGGAAGCGGGGGCGGGGAGAGACTCGCTGCTGGACAAATTGTACGGCATCGCCCGCGGCTACAAGGAGAAAGCGGTGGCCGAAGGCTGGGAAGCCCGCGGCATGGGAGTAGCGACGGCCGGTTACGTCAACGTGAAGGAAGGCCGGATCGGTTACGCGACGTCCAACCTGCCCGGCTGGACGGGAGTGCCGCTGCGCGACAATATGGCCCGCGAGACCGGGCTTCCCGTCGCGCTGGTGAACGACGCGCACGCCTTTGCGATCGGCGAAGCGTGGATCGGCGCGGGTAAAGAGCTGACGGAAGGTTTCCTCTGCATCACGCTCGGTACAGGCGTAGGAGGAAGCTGGGTGACGGAGAACGGTACCCCGTATTACGGGCGCAACGGGTATGCCGGGGGCTACGGGCATATCGTCATCAAGCATGACGGACAGCCGTGCAACTGCGGCCTGAAAGGATGCTGGGAGCAGTATGCATCCGTCACGGCGTTGATGCGGCAAGCCGCCGAAATCGGCCTGGACCCGTCGGTTACCGACGGATCGGCGAAAAAGCTGTTCGAGCTCGCCCGCGGCGGTCACGAGCAGGCGCTCGGCCTGATCGACCGGTATGCGGAATACGTCGCGGTCGGCCTCACCAATCTGATTCATACGCTGAACCCGGAATCAATTGTAATTGGCGGAGCCGTTACCGCTCAGGGCGACTTCTTGTTCGACCGGATCGAAGCTCAGGTGAAGCAGCAAACGATGCCGGCCTACGGTCCGGTCCGGATCGTTCCTGCGGCGCTCGGCGAGCAGGCGGGCCTGGCCGGCGCGGCGAAGCTGGCTTGGCTGGCGGCGGCGGACTGATTCGCTTCGGCGGGAGCACCCGGGTGAGGATGCAAATAAGCTAAGACAGGAGTCGGGGTTGGTTGTCCGGCCCCGGTCTGAAAACCAGGACGGAAGCGTTCATCTTGGGCGGAAGCATGCCGCTTAGGGTGGGGCGTTTTCCGTCTTTTTTTAACGCAGAATGTGTATGCCGGGTAAAGCGTTAAAGCGATAGAAGATCGGGGCATTCTAAACCAAGAAAAGCCACTCCTTAAGCAGGTTCATGCATCGTTGGATCTCCGTGAACAGCTTAAAATACAGCATACTGCCCGAAGCGATGAACAACAGAAAGCTGACGAACACGCCGATACACAGCGCCAGCGAATGGCTTCGTTTAGTCGTTTAGAAGCTTTTTGCATATATTACGGAACTAATAAGGTCCCGGAATGGGAGCAGGGCAGGACAGCGCAGCGCAGTGTAGGGCAAGGCGTTCACCTTCCTTTCGGGTGGCGCCTGCAAGTATCGCAGGTGGTTTCTTGCCGGCTGTTTTAGCCCTACGCCCTGCTTATAGACGGGAACGAAACGGATAAGAGCGGTTTGTAGCTTTTATTTTGCCCGAAACCCGCTTGGGCAGGGGAATAAGAGCGGTTTGGGGCTTTTAATATTGGCCAAAAGGGTGCAGACCCCAGCAGTTGGCTGAAATAAGGGGTGCAACTCGCTTCTATTCGCCTCAGTCTGTTGATTGGGCCGAAAATAGAGGGTGCCAGAGACTCTTATTGCAATAGAGTCCAGTCCGCACGTACGTGAACCGGATGTTTATCCTAGAAGCGCGCTGCAGAACAGAGCGGTACGCCTTCCAGTCTTTAGGCTTGTTTCGCGGTTTGCAGTATAATAAAGCAGAGAGATTGCTGCGGCATCAGGCCGGGTCACAACCGGCGACTAATCGAAAGTGGGAAGGGATGAGTCTGATGGCGAACATTGCCAAAAATTTAACGGATCTGATCGGAAATACTCCGCTTCTGGAGTTGAACCAATATGCCGGGAAACACCGGCTCGAGGCGAGGCTGATCGCCAAGCTGGAATCGTTCAATCCGGCGGGAAGCGTCAAGGACCGGATCGGCTTTGCGATGATCAGGGATGCGGAGGAGAAAGGACTGCTGCGTCACGACTCTGTCATCATCGAACCGACCAGCGGCAATACCGGCATCGCGCTGGCTTCCGTGGCGGCTGCACTGGGCTATCGGCTGATCATTACGTTGCCGGAGGGGTACAGCCTGGAGCGCAGAAAGCTGCTGAAGGCGCTCGGGGCGGAATTGGTGCTGACTCCCGGCGAGGAAGGCATGCAGGGGGCGATCCGCAAAGCGGAGGAGTTGGCCGCGGAAATCCCGAATTCGTTCATCCCGCAGCAGTTCGCCAATCCGTCCAATCCCGAGATGCACCGGAGGACAACGGCGGAGGAAATATGGCGGGACACTGACGGGGAAGTCGATATCTTCGTAGGCGGCGTGGGCACGGGCGGTACGGTGACGGGAGTTGGGGACGCGTTGAAGCGCAAAAAGCCGTCCGTTCAAGTCGTGGCGGTGGAGCCGATCGATTCCCCGGTTTTGTCGGGCGGCAGACCGGGAGCCCATCAGATTCAAGGCATCGGCTCCGGATTCGTGCCGGACGTGTACGACAGCTCCGTTGTGGATGAAGTCATCCAGGTACGCAATGACGAAGCATTCGATACGGCGCGGAAGCTGGCGCGCTGCGAAGGATTGCTGGCGGGCATTTCCTCCGGCGCCGCTCTTCATGCGGCTGTGGAAGTGGCCCGCAGGCCGGAGAATAAGGGCAAGACGATCGTCGTGCTGTTGCCCGATACCGGTGAGCGGTATTTGTCCACGCCTTTGTTCCAGGAGGAGTAGGCTCGGCCTGCGCCCGCTAACCAGTGGACGTCATAGGTAATGATTACCTTGAGCTGCGGCAGTCCGAAGCGCCCCGACCAGCTTCCAGACTGCCGCCATACTGGATTGGCCGGGGCTCAGCCCGTCACTTCACTCGAGGTATTAAAAAAGCGTTCTCGATCCGCTTGAAGCCGATTCGCGGATAATACTCCATCGCTTCCGGTGCGGAAAGCAGCAGCAGCGACACTTGCTCCCCCAGATGCTGCCGCATTCGTTCCACAAGCTCCGTGCCGATCCCCCGCATCTGATACGTTTTGCTCACCGCGAGATCCGACAAATAGCAGCAGTATGAAAAATCGGTGACCGCTCTGGCGATTCCGACCAGCTTGTCGCCGTCCCAAGCCGTCAGTTGAAGATTGGCGTGGTCGATCATCATTTGAATCCGGGCCAGGTCATCCGCCGGACGTTTAATTCCGGACGCCTTAAAAACGTTCGCAACCTCTTCGGCCCGGAGCGGCACATTGATTTTGTATTCGATGGATGGGGTAGTCATAAGCGAAACCTCCTGCGGATGGATATGATCTTGATCTTGCCATGAATGATGGAACAAGGGAAGGGCCGATTTTGGCGCGTTTCGCTGGACCATTCGGAGCGATGAGGCAATCTTGTGCTAAGCCTCCCGAAGTTGGAGGCAGAATTAAAACCATTTTCTCCAAGTACCAGATGCAAATGAATGGTAAAATAAACGAAAATACACAAACCTTCGTCTAATTAGAGCAGGCAGAGCTAAGCCAACCACAAGGGTAAAGGGAGGGGGCCGCTATGGGAAGCGAGCTGCTGATCCGCCAAGTCGAGCCGGAGCATATCGAGCATCTGTGGCCGATCATTGAGGACAACTCGGACCGTAACCGGGAAGCTTTCCTAACCCGAGTGATGGAGAAACGAATGCTGGACGGGCATTTCATACCGGTGGCGTTATGGAACGGCGCTGTAGCGGGGTACGCTTGGGTGCACGACTACGGTCCGCATATTCGGGTGGGACACCGGACGGCTAGAATGAACGACTTGTTCGTTCATCCGGATTATCGGCGGAGAGGGATCGGCCGTGAACTGGTGAAGGCGGCCGTCGGCTGGTGCGAGGATCGCAGAGTCCGATGGCTGCAATGGCAGGCTAGCGCGAAGGCTGCGCCTTTTTACGAACGCTTGGGGTATAAGGGAGATCCTTGTCCGGACCCCGGCCATCCTTTCTTTGAGATCACGTTCGAGCAGCCCGGATGGAAGTCGGAACCCGAAGGAGCAGAGAACCCATGAACGTGGTAGTCAGAGAATCGAAAAACAACAAAGGTCTGCCGCTGCCCAACGAAACGTGCTCGGTGTTAACGGATCAATTGCCGGCGCTGGAGCTCATAACGGGTTCATTCGTACTGGCTTTTCTGGAAGGGAAGCTTGTACTCACGAAGCTGAAGGTGCGCGGCTGGGACATTCCCGGCGGCCATCTGGAGCCCGGGGAAACCGCTGAGGCGGCGATGAGAAGGGAACTGTACGAAGAAGCGGGCGCTGTCGCCGGCACCTGCGGGGTGCTCGGCTACGAAAGAATTCGGCTGCTTGGCCCCAAGCCTGACGGCCATCGGTATCCGTACCCGGACAGCTATATGGTGTTTCACTGGGCGAGCGTCAGCCGGCTGGAAGAAGTTCCGGAGGGCTCAGGAGCGGAAACGTTCGGCCGAGGGCTGTTCAGCGAGGAGCAGGCAGCCGAAGTCCCGTGGGTGAAGGCGAACCGGGCTTTTTATGAGGAGGCGCGCAGGAAAGTATATGGTTAAACAAGAGCCGGAAAGAAAACATGCTGCAATCCTTCTGGTCCTATTGGCCGGAGGACTGCTGTCTTTATCGGTTTCGCTATTGTACTTGTCGGGCTTCGGATTCTCCTTCGATTTCCTGGGACCTGAGAAAGGTTCCGAATCGTCGTCGGTGAAGCTGTGGTCGGTTATTAATATGGGCGCATCGTTCATGACGATCGCCTTCTCGGTTGGCCAGCTTATGCGGTATAACCCGGGACAGGTAAGGTTGCTGATGGGCTTCGCGCCTTCCTCGGGGATGCTGCACGTTCCGCCGCTGCTCCTGTGGCTTGCGATCGGAGGAGATTCATTCGGGGTGATGCTGCACGCTGCGACTTTGCTGGTTCTGCTGGGCGGGTTGGCCGGACTGATCCGGAGTCGCAACCAGGAGCCTGCAGCTGCCCAATAAACGGGGGTGTCGTGAGCCGGATCGCTTGCACTTGCAGCCGCACACCAACCAAAAGCCGCTTGCTCTTCAAGACGTCGCCAAAGGTGACGGTTTCTCGGGAGCGAAGCGGCTTTTCTCCATGCTGGTCTGCAGGCGAGTTTGTTCGTTTATACTTGCGAGATAACCGGCCAATCCAGCTCTACGCCTTCCCGGACGAGCAGGTTCTGGAAGTCGCGAAGATGCTGCTCCGTATTGCGTACCTGACGCGGAGTTAACCCGTGCTCGAGGCAATACGCAGCCAGATGACCGGCCGCTTCGCCTACGTTCCACTCGACGGGATGCAGACGGTAGCAGCCGTTCGTGAGATGTGTGACACCGATGTTTTTACAAGCGGGCAGCAGATTGTCCACCCGGACCGGGATCAGACTTCCGAGCGGGATCTGGAACGGCAGGCTCGGAATGTAGAAGCCTTCGCGCCCCCCGGTCGTCGGATGCAGATCGATCCGGTAGCAGCCCACGCCGATCGAGTCCGCAAATTTCTCGGCTGCTTGCCCGCTACCGCGGACGTCCGGGCTGATGTGCTGCTCGACGACGGTAAATTCCGCACGGATTCGGCGGGATTCCCGGATGTACGGCGCTTTGGCCAGACCGTCCTCGGTGCCGACCACATCTTTGCGCAGGCGTACGCCCGGGAAGCCGAATCCCCCGTCCGGTCTCGGCGCTTCTGTCTGCAGCCAGTAGAGCAGGCTGAGGCTGAGCTGCTTGGCGCGGTCCAGATGCACATTACGCTCTGCTTCGTCTACATCGACGATATTTCCGAGCCAGTAGTCGTTCTGCGGCCAGTTCACGAGCGTGATGTCGCTGTCGAAAGTCCCCGGCACAAAGTTCGACTTATCGATTACCCTGCGGTATTCCCACAAAGAGAAAATGCCTGGAGTCGGGACGCGGAACAGGCTGTACGATTGAAAAGGACTGTAGTTCGACGTTGCCCAGCTGAGCATGACGTCTTTTTGAAAAGGCGCCTGGTACGTCTTCCACAACTCGTATTCCCGCGGCTTCTCGATCGTATGATCTTCGCCTTCCCGGTAATCCACGGCGAAGACATAAGTGAACGCCTGCATATCGTCAGGCTCGGCGTCCCCGTCCAAGGCGTTCGGCTCGCCGGTCTCGCTCTTCGACTCCGCGCCCATCACATATTCGACTCCGGCCAGCGGGAGCAGATCTCCGCATTCCGTCGCGTCGAGCACGTACGGGGCGTACAGCGTCAGCTCCTCTCCGCCGGTTGCAGGCCGCACGGTTACGCTCACGACCCGGTCACCGTCGGTTTCGGCGGCAACCGGAACGTGATTCAGCAGGATCGTTATCGCTCCGCTGTGCACATAGGCAGCCATCATCTCGTTCAGAACGGCCAATGCGGCGCGCGGTTCGACGCACAGACGGCTGACGATGCCGTTGCCCGGATCGAGCCGGGCATTCGCCATCGCAGACGGCGTCAGAGGAAAGTTGCGTTTGTAGTAGTCCCTCACGTTGTTCCGGAACGCCCGGTACGTGCGGGTACAGCCGAACTGCTCGATCCAGCGGTGCTCGTCGGGCGGAACCGCCTGGCTCGTTACCTGCCCGCCGATCCAGTCCGTTTCTTCGGTCAGGATGACCCGTTTGCCTGACTTGGCGGCAGCCATCGCAGCCGCGCACCCTCCAAGTCCGCCTCCGATAACGAGTACGTCGCTTTGCATCTTCTGTTGCATCGGAATCCCTTCCTATTCGCGGTCGCCCGTCCGGTTAAGCCATTGACCGAGCCGCTCCGCATATTTTTGGGTGATGAACTGCGGACGTGTAATCGCGCCGCCGACGACCACATATTCGGCTCCCGCTTCCAACGCCTGTTCCGCCTCTTCCGGGCTCCAGATGCGGCCTTCGGCTACAACCGGCTTCTTCAGGCGCAGCGCCAGCTGGCGAACGAGTTCCAGATCGGGCCCATCTTGTTTCGGGCTGTAAGGAGTATAACCGGACATCGTCGTCGAGATCAGATCGGCGCCAAGCGATTCGGCCAGCTCGCCTTCCTCCACTGTCGAGATGTCGGCCATCACGGCAACGCCCGCCTCGTGACAGTAACGGATCAACTCGACAACGCGTTCAGCGCGATCTTCGCGATTCGTCATATCCATGGCGACGACTTCGGCTCCGGCTTCGATGATCGCTTGTACGTCGGCCAGCTCAGGGGTAATGTAAATGTCCGATCCCGGAATGTCGCGCTTCAGCAAGCCGATGACCGGAAGCTTGACGGCGGCTTTGATGTCGCGGATATCGTCCGGCCCGTTCGCACGGATGCCGATTGCGCCCCCTTGCTCGGCGGCCAGCGCCATAAGCGCCATCGTGCCTTGCCGGTACAGCGGTTCGCCGGGCAGCGCCTGGCAGGATACGATCAAGCCTCTTTTTGCAAATAACGGTTTCATGGGGTGAAACACTCCTCGTATAGTCTGGTTGATGATCAATAGGTTGCGATGAAACGGATACGTTCCGGCAGCTCGTTAATCGAGTCCGATCGCGCATAAGATGCCGCCGATGGTGGCCGCCTTGCGGAACGTCGTCGTTACCGGCGTGCGCTCCGGATCGTCGTTTTTTACTTTCGGCCGGAAATAAGCGATGCCGTGCTCCGTCACGCCGTCTTCCATTTCCTTCAGCCGCCCTTCGGTGTAAGCGCGGGCTTCCTCCAGATGCGGCACGCGAGCGAGCGAGAGCAAAATTTCCGGTACGTTCGGCCAGTCGCGGCACCACCAAGGGGCCTCGTTATAATCGTTCGGACCGTCCTGCAGCGCTTGCAGCACGATTGCGGCCGCTTCTTCCTCGATTCGTTTCCATGCAGCTTGCAGAGGCGCGGATAAGAGCGGGAGCAGCGGGTGAGCGAAAGCGATAATCGTCGCCTGGTACGCTACGCTGTTCCCCATGCCGACCGATCCGTCCCACTTCTCGGTATAAGGCCACCAACCGGGGCTGTGACGCCCGAAGCGGTCAGCTACGTGTGCGACGATCCGTTCGATCTGCGTCAAATATACCGGGTTCTGCGTAAGCTCATAGGCTCTTCCCAGCGTGTGGGCCGCGTAAATGTCGCCGTTCAGCACGTCATGCATGCGGGCGTTCGGATTTTTGTAGACCGCGCCGGGATTTTCTTCGGCAACCTGGGTAAGCAAGTATTCCGCGGATCGGATCAGACTTGCTTTGGCCGATTCGTTGCCTGTCGCCTTGTAGACGTGGTACAGGCTGTTGGCCGCAGCGCCGATCTCGGCGATATCGACCGTACTCGTCTCGCCACGCTTGACGTAATAGGGCTGGCCGAACGCTCCGGACGGAAGCTGACGGCGCAGCACGTCGTCGATGAGCTCGGCGGCGATAGCCGAATCCGTCTCCGTCCCGCCGTTCAAGCGGGAATTCAGCACGTACAGACAAGCCGCTTCGGCCGTCGTGCAGCAGCTCGCGCGGTCGCCGAGCTCATCATCCAGCACATACAGCCGGCCCGAATCATCCCGGCGGAGTAAACTGTCCAAATACACTTTCAAATTCGCCGCAATCGACGCGACTCGCTCCATCGGACCGATCTCCTTATATGTTGAAATAAAATGAAAAAGGAACTACAATGAGTATAGCACACTTTGGAGGAAAGTTCCCTTTTATTATGGATATGTGAAAAAAATATTCATCTTGTCCGAAGTTATTCGTCGTGGAAAGGACAGCGTTTAGAGGCTTTTGTATAAGATTTACATCGCGCCGGCAGAAGTCTTCTCCCAGCGATCACGGGCCAGACAAATATATCGTTTGCTTACATTGACACGCAGAAGCCAATATACTATAATTTCGACAAAAAACGACGCAGCTCCGCTTGGATACAGATTGGGGCCTGCTTCTTTTTTTGAAAACGGTTGCGAAAAGTGCGAACGTTCCATCCTCCTTATAGTGGTCACGGCGCGAATAAGAGCTTTTGCCAGCTCGTATCTGAAATGAAATGGGGGAACCAGGCGCTTTAAGAGATAAATGAGAGGCTGTCGATTCATTGTGGACAACCAAGTGGAAAGGGAAAAGATTACCTTCTGGCGAGTTTTGTCTGGAATCCCTTACCTTACAATCGTTATTCAATCAAGGGATTCCGGACAACCTGTTTGAGCAGAAGAAGGTAACTTTTCACTTGGAACGGCCTGCTAACACTTCTACACAACGAATCGACAGTCTCGTAAACCGCCGCTAACAGCTGCAACCAAGCGACAGGTGCTAACAGCTGCTACTGCTAACGGTTGCAAACCGGAGCTTACCAGATACAAAGAAAGGGGGAGCGGAGATGGATAAACTGCGGCGGCTATTTGCGAATACAACATTTAAAAGGAAGCTTTATCTATACTCGCTCCTCCTTTATATTGTCCCTGTACTTGTGCTCGGTATGCTGTCCTCGATGATCGCATCCCGCATGGTGCAGGATGAGGTGGACCATAACCATCAAATTATCCTGAAGCAGATTCAGTTTCAGGTCGACCGGTTTCTGCAGACGCTGGAGAAAGCGTCGATCGAGCTGGCCAACAACTCCTTGATCGAGAAATCGGTCCAGCTCGGCCCCTCCATGCAGACGTACGATCTGACGATGGACGCGTTCGAGCTTGTGCAGAAGCAGCGCAGCTTCTCGGAGATCCGCTACGACATCTCCGTCATCTACACCGGTTTCAATAAAGTGTATTCCAATCGCAACGGCAACGGCTTATACGCTCTCGACGATTTTCAGTACCGCGATATCGTCCGGCAAATCAGCGCGCAGTATAGCACGCAGGTCGTCATCTCGCCGCGGACGTATCCGAACCAGGACGAGCTGCTGGTCATTCGCCCTGTGCCGCTGTTTTATTCGGAGAAGCCGGACGGGTACTTGATGCTGCACGCCCCGTCGGACTTGCTGAGCAACTTCGTGCAGAGCGTTCAGCTTGGCGAACACCGCAGGCTGCTCGTGCTCGACAAGGACGGGACCGTGGCCGCCAGCCACAATCCGGACGAGATCGGCACCCGGATCTATTCGACCGAGCTGTACCGGTATTGGAGCGACCCGGACGGGGCGCCCTCGATCCTTCATTTGGACGGCACCGATTACAAAGTATCGATGGAGCGGTCGGCTTTTAACAACTGGACGTATCTGGCTCTTACCGACAATGAGATGTTAACCGTTAAGGCCAAACGCATCCAGTCGCTCACCTGGACGATCGTCGCCATTTTGGTCGTGTTATGGATGCTCATCGCCTTATTCGGAGCCAAATGGATGTATGTCCCGATTCAGCGGCTGTCGGCCAAATTTTCGGGAGACGGGAATGGGAACGGAAGGGGAGGGAAGGCGCAGCAGGACGGCCTGGAGGCGCTCGATTCGTTTATTCATCATGTCGTGCAGACGAACGACCGGCTGCAGCACCGGTTGAACGAGCAGCTGCCGTATTTCAAAGAAACGGTACTCCAGCAGCTGCTTCGCGGAGAGATGGACGACCAGGATATCCGCGAGAAAACGGAACAGTTCGGCTTTCCGTTGAAAGGAAGCTGGTTCGCCGTCGCGCTCGTCGACGTAGACGAGTTCGGCCGGTTCCGGGAAACGTACCGGGAAAAGGACCGGTCGCTGATGCTGTATGCGCTGCGCAAAATGTGCGAGGAGCTGTGCGAGCACGAGCCCGCCTTCACTTGCATCACCGCTGCGCCGCTTCCGGGACAAGTGGCGATCGTCATCGGCCTGAACCGGATCAGCGACGCCGTCGAGGGCGAGATTCGCGAGATGGTCGGGCAAATTAACGGGAAGGTCCGGCAATATTTCCAATTTTCCGTGACCGTCGCCTTAAGCCGTCCCGTGCAAAGCTACCGGGGCATCAGCGAGGCGTACCAGCAGGCGCTGGAACTGCTGAGCTACCGGCTGCTGCTCGGCCACAACCAGCTTATTACGAGCCGCGAGCTGCTGCCCTCTGTCCAGCAATCCCGGACCGCGATTATCAAGCGGCAGAAAAAAATCGTCGCCAGCATCGCCCAAGGCGATCTGGAGACCGCCGGGGTCGAGCTGGAGGAGATGATGCGGGAAGTGCCGCTGTACGTGCAAAACTCGGAGACCGTGCTCGGGCTGTACGCTTACTTGATCGGAGAGCTGGAAGTCCGGATTCAGGAGATGGGACTTGATCCGAAGGCATTTTTCCCGGACGATCCGTACAAGGAACTGTATGCCAAGACGAGCATTACCGAGGTGACGGAATGGCTGACGGGAACGATTTTCCCGGCGGTCGCCCGGCATATGGGAAGCTTGCGCACGTCCAGGCAGAAGTCAGCGATCCAGCAGGTTCTCGCCTATATTCACGAACGTTACGATACCGACCTGTCGCTTCAGCATGTGGCCGATCATTTCGGGATGTCGCCGTCCCTGCTCAGCCGGACCTTTAAGGAAGAGACCGACGTCAATTTCGGAGATTACCTGATCCAGTACCGGATGGAGAAAGCGAAAGAGCTGCTCGTCCATACCGACATGCCGATCAAGGACATTTCGGAGAAGCTGTGCTACACGTCCGTACAAAACTTTACCCGGATTTTCAAGCAAACCGTACAAATTCCTCCCGGGCAGTACCGCAAGCAATTCCGCGATCACGATGACGAACCGGGACCGGAGGAAAATCAAAAATAGCACTTTTGTACCCCTGAACGACTGCGAGCAGACTCTGCTTGGCGGTCGTTTTTCTTTTGCTCCGATCTGCCGGTCCCCCAATCCGCCAATTCGCCGATTCGCTTCCCTGAAACACTCCGGAGACGCTCCCCATTCCTGCCGTTTTATGCCTGTTCCCCTTTACGATATCTTTATCTTTTCGCGTTAATTGTTTATCATCTCCGCGCCTGCAACAGATAATTGCGATTAAAAACGCATGCGGGGTATGCTACGGACAAGAGACAGCCAAGACCGACGAGAAGGGGGACAAAACAAAGAGATGAATACGGAATCAGCCGCAGTTCTTTCGGGACAGGCAGAGGCATCGGTATGGAAGCGGATGCGGGCCCGGTTATGGAAAGACCGGTACTTGCTGCTGCTCGGACTGCCGGGACTCGCTTATTTCCTCGTATACAAGTACGCGCCGATGTTCGGGCTGTATTTGGCTTTTATCGACTTTAATCCGTTTCAGGGGATATTCAACAGCGAATGGGTGGGTCTGGAGCATTTCCGGCGCATATTCGAAGACACGGAGGTCGTAAAGGTTCTTTGGAACACGCTGTACTTATCGTTCCTGCAAATCGCATTCGCGTTTCCGATGCCGATCCTGATGGCCCTTATGCTGAATGAGGTGCGAAATCAGGTGTACAAGCGCGTCATCCAATCAATCATTTATTTGCCGCACTTTTTGTCGTGGGTTGTCGTAGTGGGTATTTGGATCATCTTCTTCCGGGGCGAAGGGCTCGTCAACATCTTCTTGCGGGATTCGCTAGGCTGGGAAACGATTCCGTTCATGACCGATCCGTCCTACTTCAAGCCGATGATCATCACGCAGGTGATCTGGAAGGAAGCGGGCTGGGGGACAATCATCTTCCTGGCGGCGCTCGCGGGAGTGAATCCGAGCCTGTACGAAGCGGCCGTGATGGACGGCGCCAGCCGGATGCGGCAAATCTGGCACATCACGCTGCCTGCGATCCGTTCGACGATCGTCATTATGCTGATTCTTCGTCTGGGCACCGTGCTCGACAGCGGCTTCGAGCAAGTATTTCTGATGCTCAATCCGTTTAACGAGGAGACGCAAAACGTTCTCGACACCTTCGTGTTTTTCAAGGGGATCCAACAGGCGGACTACAGCTTCGCTACGGCGGTCGGCATGTTCAAAGGCGTAGTCGGGCTTGTCCTCGTCATGGCGGCGAACCAGCTGGCCAAAAAATTCGGCGAAGAAGGCGTGTACTGATGGTGACCGGAAAGGAGACTGCAGCATGAAAGACAAATCGATATCCAGCCGGGTGCTCGATTTTACCAACTATATTTTGCTTGCGGTTACGGCACTCGTGATGCTGTTTCCGTTCGTATACGTCGTAGCCGTATCGTTCTCGTCCTACAAAGAATATATGCAGAGCGATTTTATGCTCATCCCGAAGGAATGGGTGCTGGACGCCTACGAATTCATTTTCGTATCGAAATCGTTCATTCGCTCGTTATGGGTGACCGGGCTGATTACAGTCGTCGGGACGATCGTCAATCTGGCGTTTACGTCGACGTTCGCTTACGTCTTGTCGCGTCCGGTGTTCGGTCAACGCACGGTAACGTTTATGGTGTTGTTCACGATGCTGTTTAACGCCGGCATGATCCCGACCTATCTGGTCGTGAAGGAAACCGGCCTGATCGATTCGATCTGGGCGCTCATATTGCCGGTGGCGATTACGCCGTTTTTCCTGATCATCATGCGGCAGTTTTTCCAAAGCATTCCGAGCGAGCTGCACGAAGCGGCTCATATCGACGGGGCCAACGACCTGCAGTCGTTCCGGCGCATAATACTGCCGCTGTCCAAGCCTTCCTTGGCGGCGTTCGGACTGTTCTACGCGGTGTATCACTGGAACAACTATTTCTCCGCGATCCTGTACATGAACGACCAGCGCTGGTGGCCGATCCAAGTTATTTTGCGGCAAATCGTCGTCGTAAACGAAGCGCAAAATACGCTGGCGAACGGACAGATTCTGCTCGAGAACGCTCCGCCTGCGGAGACGATCCAGATGGCTGCGATCATTGTCGCGACCGTACCGATTCTGATCGTGTATCCGTTTCTGCAAAAGCATTTCGCCAAGGGGGTGATGCTCGGATCGGTCAAGGGGTGATCTTTTACTCCATTGCATTCGGTCTATCCAGGAAGTTATTAGTTCAACTTAGATATGCAAAATAGTAGGGAAATCATCAAGTGCAATCATTCCATTACGGGAAGGGGATCAATTCAACATGGCAATGAAAAAAGTATTGGCAGCCGGCCTGATCGTCGCGCTGTCGGCAACGGCCGTCGCTTGCGGAACCGGCAAAGAAGCAGAGAAACCGCCCGCAGCGGGCGCGAATAACGAAGGTCAGGCGGGGGCTTCCAAGAAACATACGATCTCGATGATCGACTACCGTTACGGAGCGCTGCCTCCGGCCGACGGCAAGGGCATCCAGATGATTAACGAGAAGTTCAACGTCGACTACAAGCCGCAATACGTCGTGCGTTCCGACTATGTTCAGAAGCTGAGCGCCGTTGTCGCTTCCGGCGACATCCCGGATATTATCGTGCTTGAAGCGCCGGACGCCAACTTCTACAAATGGGCGAAGCAGGGTGCGTTCCTGCCGCTTAACGAATATATGGACAAATACGAGTCGTTCAAGCTCATTCCGGAGAACGTGCGCAAGTCGGTTTCCGTGGGCGGCAAAATTTACGGCATCCAGAAGTATTTGACGGAAACCTACGAATTGACGCCGATGATCCGGACCGACTGGCTCGAGAAGCTGAACCTGAAAATGCCTACGAACTACGAAGAGCTGAAGCAGGTGGCGATCGCGTTCACCAAAAACGACCCGGACGGCAACGGCAAAGCCGACACCTACGGTCTTGCAATGGCGGAGAACATCAACCCGCAATATGCGATGGGCACCTACTGGGACATCAACGCCTGGTATCATAAAAACGATCAGGACCAGCTGATCCCGGGTTTCATCTCGAACGCCCGCAAAGAGCATGTTCAGTGGCTCGCCGACTTGTACAAGGAAGGCGCCATCACCAAAGACTTCGCGCTTCTGAACTGGACGCAGGTTAACACGAAGGAATTCTACGGCGGCAAAGCGGGTATCTTCATCGGAACGCCTCGCGGCATGAACCCTACTTGGATGCAAGGTCTGGTCGACATTAACCCGAACGCCAAGCTGGCGCCGATTCCGATGTTCAAAGCGCCGGATGGAAGCCAGGGGTATACGACGACTCCGGGATACTACGGCGTAGTGATGCTCAGCGCGAAGCTGAAGGACGATCCGGAAAAAGTAAAACGCATTCTCGAGATGATCGACTATGGCCGGAAATTCTACACGCTGGAACAGCGTAACGCAAGCAACAAAGACTTTGACTGGCTGAACGGCCTTGAGAACCAAGGCTACAAAATTACAAACGGCGCCGTGCAAAGGGAAATCGAAGAAAAAGGCCTGGCTCCGATGAACTACTTGCCGGACAGCCGCATGTGGGCTCCAAGCGATGACGCGAACGGATATTCGAAAGAATATACGATTCCGCTGCTCCGCGACGTAGCCGCCCAGTTCGAAACGCTGCACAAAAACATGAAGCATTATGTCAACCCGGTCAATGCGGTGTTCTCCGAAACGAGAGCGACGAAAGACTCCGACCTGAGCAAATTCCTGTACACCGAGCAAACCAAGATGATCTTCGGCGAAAAACCGATTTCCGATTGGGATAAAATGGTGAAGGAATGGATGGACAAAGGCGGCTCTCAAGTGCTGAAGGAAGTGAACGATGCATTGAAAGATTCCGGCTACAAAGGTCCGGAGTGGAAATAAATGAAATGGTAAAAAAGACCCTGACCGATCGGATGATCGGATCAGGGTCTTTTTGGCGATCGTAAATTTTTTTGTAAATTTTCGTCTTAATATTGGAAATTTTTCAAATAAAAAGGTTTCGTTAGCTCTATTTGCTCAGAATTTGCTCAGTAAAAGGAGGTGATCCGATAAAAATCGTTCGAAATCGATTTGTTACTATAGACTTATATGTCGGTTCATGTCGAGTTCAGGAATCATTTATCGGACAGGCTCTTATCCGACTGTACATTTCCAATGAATGGACCGATCCAAGCTACCCTGCCGGAAAGAGGAGGGCTCTATGTCAGTCAGCATTATTTTGCTTGCGCAGCATGAACAGCTGCTAGAGATGTGTTTGTCCAGAATCCGCATGTACACAGATGCTCCTTACGACCTGATTGTGGTCAACGACGGGGCGATCGACGAACCCGAGAGCAAATGGCTGTCGAAGCTGGACTGTACGGTGATTACGAACGAGGTCCCTGCCGGTGTAGCGAGAGGCTATAATCAAGGCGCTTCGGCCGCAAAGGGGGAGCGACTTGTTTTTCTGCGTGATCACATGCTCGTTTCAGAAGGATGGCTGAACTCCTTGTCGGTATGTCTCGATCGTAATGAGGATGCCGCAATGGCCGGTCCCTACAGCAATGATGTAAGCGGAGAGCAGCATATGGCGGTTGCTTGCGGCAATATGCAGCAATTGGACCATACGGCCAAAGCGCTGCAATTGACGAGGGCCGGACACTGCAAGAAAGTAACCCGTTTGTTAAGCGGTCTTCTCCTCGTGAAACGGGACGCCTTCGAGCGGGTGGGCGGATTTGACGAGCGGTTCGGGCTGGAGTCTTTTGAAGACGACGATTTGTGTTATCGGCTGCTTAAGGAGGGCTTCAGTCTGTATATAGCGGAGGATTGCTTCGTACGTTATATGCCGCCTCCGCCCCTGTTCCCGGAAGACCCTCTTTGGTACAACCGCCAGCTGGAGCGCAACCGGACTTTGGCCAAGGAGAAGTGGGGCGTAGATATCTGCGAAGCGCTCAACCGCTGGGGCAGGCCGGTTACGGTGAGCCTGTGCATGATCGTCAAAAACGAGGAGGCGACGCTTGACCGCTGTTTGTCCAGCGTGTGCGAGCTGGTCGACGAGATTATTATCGTGGACACAGGATCGACGGACGGAACCAAAGAGCTGGCGGCCCGGTACACCGACCGGATCGCAGACTTCGAATGGGTGGACGACTTCGCCAAAGCCCGCAATTATGCATTCAGTCTGGCTACGAAAGAGTACATTCTGTGGCTCGATGCGGACGATGTCGTTCTTCCCGCGGACGCAGAGAAGCTTAGAACGGTATTATCCTCCCTGGAGTGGAATGTCGATTCCGTGTCCATGCACTATAATCTGTCGTTCGACGAGGAGGGGCGGCCTGCCGCAAGCCTGCGAAGGAACAGACTGGTGAAGCGGGAGCGCAACTTTAAATGGATCGGCATAGTGCACGAATATTTGGAAGTATCCGGAAACGTGATGTATTCCGACATTGGCATCACTCACCGCCGAATGCATAAGAACTCCACCCGAAACTTGCATATTTACGAAGCGCGTCTGGCATCGAATGAAACGTTTACGCCGAGAGACACCTTTTACTTCGCCAATGAGCTGCGCGATAACGGACACTGGGAGCGGGCTGCGGCCGTGTACGATCAGTTTCTGCAGATGCCTGGCGGCTGGGTGGAGGACAAAATTTCCGCCTGCGCCCGGGCTGCCGACTGTTTGGCAGAGCTCGGCCGGCTCTCCGAGGCGAAAAACAAAGTGATCCAGTCGTTCGCTTACGCCTTGCCGAGAGCGGAGCAGTGCTGCAGGCTAGGTTATTACTTCATGCAGTCCGGGGAGTATGAGGAAGCGTGCCTCTGGTATGAGCAGGCCCTGGCTCTCCCGAAGCCGAGCGAACCGAACGCGATGATCGAGCTGGCCTGCTGGACCTGGCTGCCGCATCTTCAGCTGTGCGTCTGCTATGACCGTTTGGGGCGGCGGGAGCTGGCCCGCAGCCATAACGAGCAGGCCGCTTCGTACGTTCCCAACGATAGCCGGGTGCTGGCCAATCGGCGGTATTTTCAACAAATATCCTAGAATTTTCGGAGGTAATGAGGAATGAAAGATAAGAAGCAATCCCTCTTTAAAACGTCTATGGCTTTTCTGGTCGTAAGTCAGCTTGCGGTATCCTCCTTCCCCAGCTTCGGTCCTTTGCAGCCCGCTACCGTACATGCGGCTTCCTTTGCGGATGTGGACCGTTCATCCTGGGCGTTTAAATACATCTCCAAGGCGGCTGCTTTGGGGCTAACCGAGGGGGACGGAATCGGCAATTTCAATCCGGACAGCCCGGTCAGTCAACAAGAAGCCGTTATTATGATCGTTCGCTTTCTGGGCGTTGAGGACGCGTCGCCTCTGCCGGCCAGTTTGTCGCTTGAGGTTGACGATTGGGCTAAAAATTGGGTTCTGATCGCTTTGGAGAAAGGCATACTCGTGAGAAGCGAGGAGTCGATTACGGGAACAGACTGGGGCAATCAGCCTGCGAGCCGCGAATGGCTGACCAGGCTGGTCGTTCGTGCGATGGGTAAGACTTCACAGGCCGAAGCGCTGGCGAATACGCCCGCACCGTTCGCTGACTCGGGCGAGATTTCCGGTTGGGCGGCAGGATATGTAAATGCGGCGGCTCAATTCAATATCATCAGCGGCTTCCCCGACAATACGTTCAAGCCCAAGCAGCCGATCACCCGCGCGCAGCTCGCAGTCGTGTTAAGCAATGCCGAGAGGCAGTCGGACCGGCAGTTGAACCGGGTTGCACGCGGGACTTTGGTGGAACTGACGGAGTCGTCGATTGCAATATTGAACCATGACGGTGCAAAGACGGAATTTAAGCTGGACGCGGATGCCGTGGTTTTCGCGGAGAGCGGAACCATTCTGGAGGCGGGTCAGCCTGTTACGGTCGTACATAACGGAAACACTGCATTTTTCGTAGAAGCCGCTTCGGAGGGCGCTTTGGCGGGACCAAAGGGTGACAAAGGAGACAAGGGCGACAAGGGCGATCCAGGTGAGAAAGGTGAAAAAGGAGAGCAGGGCGAGAAGGGCGAGAAAGGTGACAGGGGTGATAGCGGATCGGCGGGAGTGACAGGCCCGCAAGGTGCGCAAGGAATCGCAGGACCGCAAGGCGTAACGGGAGCGACCGGAGCCGATGGCGTAACGGGGCCGGCTGGCGCGATGGGCTTGCAAGGCGCAACAGGCGCAACAGGCGCAACCGGAGCTAATGGAGTAACGGGACCAACCGGCCCGGCGGGCCTGCAAGGCGCAACCGGGGCAACAGGAGCCGACGGAGTGACCGGGCCGACGGGAGCGACCGGGGCTGATGGAGTAACGGGACCAACCGGCCCGGCGGGTCTGCAAGGCGCAACGGGAGCAACAGGAGCCGACGGAGTGACCGGACCGACGGGAGCGACCGGGGCTGATGGAGTAACGGGACCAACCGGCCCGGCGGGTCTGCAAGGCGCAACGGGAGCAACCGGAGCCGATGGAGTAACCGGTCCGACTGGCGCGACCGGGGCTGATGGAGTAACAGGCCCGACGGGTCCGCAAGGTGCAACAGGAGCAACCGGAGCCGATGGCGTAACCGGTCCAACGGGTCCGACAGGAGCGACTGGCGCGACCGGACCGGCAGGAACAGGAAGCAGCACCATCGTACCTTTTGCATCAGGTGCGCCTATCACAGTTACGACTGTTGCCGGGGGATTATCGGGGGATGTAGTTGCTCTTGGTTACGGGAAGTCCGGTAATGTTCCGTCTCCATTAGGGGGAACGATAGATCTAACCGGTTCTGGGGGGGCAGAGACGAATTACGCTTTTGTTGTTCCTAGATCTGGAAAAATATCTTCGATTTCCGCTTTTTTCAGCACGACACAGGCTGCAACCTATATAGGAACAACTGTATCGATTCATGTCCAGTTATACAAGGCGGCTTTTAACAGCAATGTGTTTACGCCAGTCCTACCGGGGAACGGCATTAATCTGACGCCTGATATGTCAGGAATTATTTCAATCGGGAACATTTCAACAGGATCGCACAATTTACCAACTCCAGTTGATGTAGCTCAAGGCGAACGATTGTTATTGGTGTATTCGGCAACTGCTGCCGGTGTTAGTCTAGTTAATACCCTGCCAGGTTATGCAAGCGCCGGGGTAAGCATTGACTAGAGCGCTTAAAATGCCGATGGCAGGCGAGGCAGATCGGACCGGAAGAGGTCCGGTTTGCGTCCGTTCGATCGGAGCCTCAAGCATTTGGGAGGATGTATGGTATGAGAAAAATGGAAACAAATAAATTGCTGGTATGTACCCTTGCTTTACCTTTGCTCGTACCGCTCGCGGGCGCGCAGCCGGCTGTTGGCGGTTCTGTCCAGGTTCCGGGCGGGAGCGTCACTACGTCTACATACGGGTCAAGCACGGTAAGCCAGAACGTGTACGCTTTACCGCCGGGAAGCGTGATTCGGGATGTCACGCCTCCAGGGGCGCCTTTTCTAAAGCTTGAGGGCAAAACGGTCAACAGCATCAGCCTCAGTTGGACGGCTGCAACCGATAATATGGGTATAACGGAGTATGTGATTTATAGCCATACGGCTCCTGCAACGGTAACAACCGTCACCTATGGAACGTATGCGGCCTCCATTACAGGTCTTACGTCCGGGACCACCTATTCGTTCGCCATCGCGGCGAAGGATGCGGCGGGGAACGTATCGCCGATGAGCAACATCGTGACGGCAAGCACGCTGCCTCTCTCATCGGCTGACGCCCCGAAAATCGTTATGGGCCGAGCCAACTCGCTGCATACGCTTGCGCTCGATCGTGACGGCACCGTATGGTCATGGGGGTATTCCCGGTTAAGCCGCCTGGGCAGTCAATTGGCGGCATCCAGCTTTATCCCGGTGCAGATGCCGGAATTAACCGGGGTACGTGCAGTCGCTGCCGGGCATAACCATTCTCTGGCGGTTCGGGAGGACGGGACCGTGTGGGCTTGGGGTGACAATTCCTACGGCCAATTGGGGGACGGTACGACCGAGTCGAGGCGGAATCCGGTCCAGGTGCCGGAATTGCAGGACGTCATTGCGGTCCAGGCCGGCCAGTCGCATTCTCTGGCGCTCAAAAAGGACGGTACGTTATGGGCGTGGGGACTGAACGCTTACGGCCAACTGGGAGACGGCTCGACGGCCGACCGGTTGACGCCGGTTCAAGTGCCGGGTCTGGACGGGATCGTTTCGATCAGCGGCGGCGCCTTTCACAACCTGGCCGTCAAGAACGACGGCACGGTGTTCGCGTGGGGCCAAAATGGCTATGGGCAATTGGGAGACGGTACCTTAACCGACCGGAACTCGCCTGTGCAGCTCGGCGGATTAAGTCAGGCATCGGCCGTATCGGCCGGTATCTTCCATAGTATGGCCCTCCTGCAGGACGGAACGGTCTGGTCATGGGGAAACAATAACGAAGGGATGCTGGGAGACGGCAGTCATACGAATCGTTCCTATCCGGAGGCGGTCCCCGGCATTGGCGCAATCGTTCAAATCTCCGCCGGCGGCCTGCATAGTATGGCGCTGCAGGAAGACGGCTCTGTATGGACTTGGGGCTACAACAAAAACGGTCAGCTGGGAGACGGATCGAACCTGTCGCGCGCACTTCCGGTGAAGGCAATCATCCAAACACCGGTTCAATCGGTGACGGCCGGATACATGAGCAGCGGTGCGCAGACCCGGGAAGGCGCTTTTCTGACCTGGGGAGCGAATGATAAAGGCCAACTCGGCAATCGGACCCGTGAAGCACTCCTTAATCCGACACCGATCGTAATGGAGCTGTCCCGTCCCGAACAGTAATAAATGGAGTGACGCGCAAACCGTCAAGACACGATCACAAAAAGAGCTAAGTGCCGTTCCGGCGCCTAGCTCTTTTTTCGTAAAAGCGAACCGAAACATTCTGAACAAAGGAAAACTACCGCTTACGCGGGGTCATTCTAATGGGAAAAGGCTTCGCCCAGAAGCTTTTCTTAACAGTGTCAGCAAGTTTCCCAGGTTGCTCATCGTTATCGCTCGGCGCTGTGCCCTGCTTATAGGCGGAAGGAATGGGGTGAGCCGACCGCGGTCATGCAACAAATAAGAGTGGTTTGCAGCCTTTAGATTGTCCGAAACCCGCTTGGACAGCGAAATAAGAGCGCTTTGAAGCTCTTAAAATCGGCAAAAAGGCTGCAAACCCCATCAGTTGGTTGAAATAAGGGGCACAAACCGCCTTTATTCGGTTCAATCTTTCGACTAGGCCGAAAATAGGGTACCAGAGACTCTTATTTTGTGATAGAGCCCGTACGCATTACGTTTTTGTCGAAGCTGACACGACCTGCTCACAAGAAAGCTGTTTACGGGCCGCTTTTCAAGTCGTGTTGTGACTATAAACCTTACCCAAACTACACGATTGAGGGCGAGCGGCTGAAGCGAAGCTACCCATCTCTTTTCACACGCGCATATGTTGGGGTTCGGACTTCAAAGGACTGTCCAGACGCATTATCGGACGGTTTTATCTTAACTTTTTGACCTATTCTCCGAAAGAGGCTCCGCTCCCTGTGCCGTCGTCTCTTTTCCGGTATTCCTGCGGCGTCGCTCCCGTCTGCTGGCGGAACAGCGAATGAAAATATTTCATGTCCTGGTACCCGACCGCCGAAGCGATTTGCTGGACGGTCATATTTGTCGTCCGCAGCAGCTCGCAGCACTTCTGCACCCGCAGTTGCCGGACATACGAGATGAAGGATACGCCGGTAGCCTGCTTGAACAGACGCTGCAAATGGCTTTCGCTTAGCGAGGAGTGGTCCGCCACCTGAGCAAGCGAGATGTTGTCCTGAAAATGGGTCCGCACATAAGCGATAGCCCGCTGAATTTTGCTAACTCCGGCGGTTTCCGTCTTGGCAGGAAGCGTGCTCCGGTGCAGCCGGGCGATCAGTTGAATGAACGTGGACTGGATGATCGTTTCATACAGAGGCTGCTGCTGTTTGTACTCCGCCAGCATGGCGTGGAACATCTCGGTGAAAGCGCTGTCGCGATCAAAGTGGTGAAACCACGGCTGCTTCATCCGGTCTGGGGCGAATAAGGCGTTGTGCAGCTCGGAGCCCGGAGGAGGTACATCCGGGAAGCCGGATAAGGCCTGCAGCCGGAATACGCAGTTGATGATGCGCAAACTGCCGGTTTTGTCCGGAGAGGACGGCCGGTAGACGTGCGACGTTCCGGCGGGCAGCAGATAGATGTCGCCGCGTTTGACGCGTACGACCGTATCGTTGATGTACTGGTAGCCGGTTCCCCCGGTTACGAAGCTGATCTCGATGGCGTCATGCGTATGTTTCGGGATGCTGAACGCTTCGAACGCCTGGTTGACGAATACGTGCATACCGGGACGGAATCTTTGCTCCGACGAAAAAACGGGCTTCACGAACGATCACCTCCGCAGGTACGATACTTGCATTATATCCCTAAAAATAGGTTGCGGAAAAGGGATTTCCCCTATACTTTGGCGGAATACTCCCATAGGATGCGGGCGTCGGTTCGGGTACCTTAAATATTGAGACCCGAATAAGACAGATCGTACAAATGCAGAGCTAAAGATGTGGCTTGAAAAGGGGGAATTGGCCGCTGGCAGCGTCTTTTCATCCCATAAGATAAGTTCTGGAATCGTACCAGGAGTCAATGAAACTCACTCCTGCAGCAAACTCTAGGCCGGATATTTCCGTCCGGCCCTACACAGGGAGGACCGCAGCATGACTCGGAAGATCGACCGCAAAGCGTTAGTGACCCGCCATAATCCGGTAATCCGGGAATGGCTGCCGTTATCTCCGCTCTCCGTCGGCAATGGCGAATTCGCTTTTACCGCCGACTTGACCGGACTGCAGACGTTTCCCGAACGATATGAAGTGCCTTTAGGAACGCAATCCCAATGGGGCTGGCATCACTCCGGAGGCAAAGGGCGTTGGAGCCTGGACGACGTGCGGATGCAGTACCGGGATGAGCAGCGGCAGCGGGGCGGTTACCCGGTCCGCGCGGAAGACCGCGAAGAACCTTACCACTGGCTCCGGCAAAATCCGCATCGGCTGCAGCTCGGCCAGATCGGCTTCCGGTTCGAGTCCGAAACCGGCGTACCGTTGACGGCCGAACAAATTACAGATGCGGAGCAGACGCTGGACTTGTGGAGCGGGACGCTCGTCAGCCGTTTCCAGGCGGACGGCGTGCCCGTGCAAGTCATTACTTGCTGCCATCCCGAGGCCGACCAGCTCGGGGTGACGGTGGACAGCCGCCTCGTGGCCGAAGGCAGATTGAAGCTGTCCGTCCGGTTTCCCGCCCCCGGCATGACGTCGAGGGAGTGGAGTGATTCGATCCGGCTGAACTGGGACGAGGACGATTCGCATCATACAGAATGGAAGCGCTATCCTACGGATAACGGCAACCGGGCGCGAATCATAAGGACGATGGACGACGACGGCTATTCCGTCGAGCTGGGATGGAGCGAGGGCAAACTGGTGGCTGACGACGACCTTCCGCATTCGTTTGTTCTTCACGCCGCAGGCGTAAAGGGACGGTTTGAATTTACCGCCGTGTTCGCAGCGGCGGGCCGGCTGCCAGCGATAACCCCCGCAGCCGAGATCGGGCAGGCCAGTCAGATTCACTGGGAACGGTTTTGGCTGGAGGGCGCAGCCGTGGAACTCGCGGGCAGTACAGACCCGAGGGCATTGGAGCTGGAGCGAAGAATCGTGCTGTCGCAATATTTGACGGCGATTCATAGTGCGGGCTCGATCCCCCCGCAGGAAACGGGATTGATGTACAACAGCTGGTTCGGCAAGCCGCATCTGGAGATGCATGGGTGGCACGCGTTCCATTTTCCGCTGTGGGGCCGGTCTTCGCTGCTGAAGCGCAGTATGGACTGGTACCATGCGATCCTGCCGCAAGCCCGGAGTCTCGCAGCCTCGCAGGGTTACACCGGAGCACGCTGGCCGAAGATGGTCGGGCCGGAAGGGGAGCAAAGCCCGTCAGGCATCGCACCGCTGCTCATCTGGCAGCAGCCGCATCCGATCGTGATGGCGGAGCTGCTCTACCGGTCCGATCCGGATGGGGATACGCTTCAACGGTATGGGGAACTCGTGCTGGAATCGGCCGAGTTTATGGCTTCCTTCGCCGAATGGGACGAACCGCGTCAGCGATACGTGCTCGGTCCGCCGGTGATCCCCGCCCAGGAGCGCCACAAACCGGCGGAGACGTGGAATCCGACCTACGAGCTGGAATATTGGCGTCACGGGCTGGAGACGGCAATCGCTTGGGCGCAGCGGCTCGGCCGGAACGTTCCGGAACGGTGGCATCACGTCTGCGAGCGTTTGTCGGAGCTGCCGGAAGCGGACGGCGTTTATCTGGCACACGAGAACTGCCCGGACACGTATACGAACGTTAATACGGATCATCCGTCGATGCTGGGCGCATTAGGCATGCTGCCGGGCAAGAAGGCCGATCCCGAGACGATGCGGAGTACGCTGCTGCGGGTGATGGATGTCTGGCGCTGGGAGACCACCTGGGGATGGGATTACCCGATGGCGGCGATGACGGCGGCCCGGCTTGGGGAAGGCGGTCTGGCGGTAGATTTGCTGCTTATGGATGTAACGAAAAATACGTATTTGCCGAACGGTCACAATTACCAAAGGCCCGGCTTGACGGCGTATTTGCCGGGTAACGGCGGTATGCTGACCGCGGTCGCGATGATGGCGGGCGGATGGATCGGAGGACCGGAGGAAGAGGCTCCCGGTTTCCCCCGGGACGGCAGCTGGATGGTGCGTCAGGAAGGTTTGAACGCTTGGATGTAGAGGCATTAGACAGATACATACGTCGGAGGAGAGTGGAACTTATGGCAAACGGGATCGGGTATGCGGTGTTCGGACTGGGTGTGGGCAAAAGCCACGTTGCCGGTGCGGTGAAAGCGGCGGGCTGCAAGTTCGTAGCCATTTGCGATATAAACGAAGCGTTGCTTCACAAGATCGGCGACGAATACGGGATCGTTCCGGAGAACCGGTATACGTCTTTTGCCGAGCTGCTCCAGCGTCAGGATATAGCGGCCGTCAGCATCTGTACCCCGAGCGGGATGCACCGCGACCATACGGTGATGGCGCTTCGGGCGGGGAAACATGTGTTGACCGAGAAGCCGCTCGAGATCAATCTGGAGCGAATCGATGAGATGGTCGATACGGCAGCGAAGGAAAAGCGCTTTCTCGGCTGCGTTTTCCAAAGCCGGCTTGCCCCGGCCTACCAGTTCATTAAAGAAACGATCGACAGCGGCCGGATGGGCCGGATGGTGACCTGCAATTTTCATCTGAAATGGTACCGGGAAGAGGATTACTATCGCAAAAACGGCGGCTGGCGCGGGACGTGGGCGATGGACGGGGGCGGCGCGATCATGAACCAGACCGTTCACACGGTAGACCTGATGCAGTGGCTTATGGGGCCGATAAGCGGGATATTCGCCAAGGCGGGCACCTATAACCATACGATCGAGACGGAGGATACCGCCGTTGCGGCCGTTACGTTCGGGAACGGGGCGATCGGGACGTTGATCGGCACGACCTGCGCGTACCCGGGTCTGGAATCTTTGGTTCAAATTCACGGAACGCATGGATCGATCTATGTGAAAAACCATCGCATCGAGCTGTTTAAGATGGCCGATGACGATAAAGACTTTACCGGCGAGAAGCGGGTGCTCGATATGTACGGGGCCGGCCGCTCTTCACAGGCGGATGGGGCGGCGGGATTGAAGACCGGGCATGCCGGGCAAGTTCAGGATATGATCGATGCGGTCCTCGAAGGCAGGCCGCCGCTTATCGAGGGCCGGGAAGGCCGCGCCGCCGTGGAGATCATTCAGGCGTTGTACGAATCGGCCCGGACGGGACGAGAGGTCACCTTGCCTTACAAGCCGGCGGCGGTTGCGCTATGATACAAGAACAGGCGGACGCCGCTTTGGCCAAGCGTATTCCGATCGGCTGCTGCCTGACGGCAGGAACCTTTATGCCGCAGGGGGCGGCCGGAGCTTCGTCGTCCGACGTTCGGGATGATCCGGTGGAGCGGCTGCTTGCGGGCATTGCCTGCATCTATGCCGCCGGCTACGACTTCGCCGAGCTGGCCGCAGGCGCGATTACGGCTTTGCCGGAGCGGGAGTTCGACCGGCTGCGGGGCGAGCTGGCGGTTAGAGGCTGGAGCATCCCGGTCTATAACAGCTTGATCCCGCCGACCTTAAAACTGACCGGTCCGCTCGTCGACGACCGGGCGATCGCCGACTATGTCGGACTGGCGCTCGGCCGGGCGGCCGCCACCGGTGCCGAGGTCGTCGTCTTCGGAAGCGGCGGAGCCAGGAGCGTACCGGACGGCTATCCGGTCGGGGCCGCGATGGAGCAGATCATCCGCTTCCTGCACCTGTGCGGCGAGCATGCAGCGCGATGCGGCATTACCGTTGCGATTGAACCGCTGAACCGCAAGGAAAGCAACATCATCCGGACTGTCGCCGAAGCTTGGCAGGTGGCGGAGGCGCTTAAGCTGTCTCACGTCCGGGTGCTGGCCGACGCGTATCATATGCACGCGGAAGGCGAGCCGCCCGACATCGCCGGAATCGTGGCCAGGGCGGGCATGCTGGCTCACGTCCATTACGCCGAGCCGGATCGCCGCTTTCCGGTCGGCGAGGCGAAGGGGACGGCGGAGACCGGACCGTCGCGCGAGGCCGGACAGCCGAAGAGTGAACGGGCACCGAGCGCCCGGACCGGCATCGGAAGGTTGTTTTCTCTGCTTCATGAAAGCGGATACAGTGGGAGAATATCGGCCGAATGCATGGAGCCCGAAGGGCTGCGGAATTGCGAGAAATCTTTGCAATACGTACGAACGATCCAGGACGAAGTCCTTAACAGAGGTGAACGGAAGTGACGGTTTTATTGAAATTAAACGTTCAAGCGGGTCCGCGTGACCGTGAATGTTGTCCGGTGTCTTACCGCCTGCCTGCCGACCCCCCACAGCTTGGCGGCATTAGCGGGGGCAGACTCGGGATGATCGGACCGGATGGCGCGCCTGTTGCCCTGCAAAGCGAAGAGAGCGGCGGGGGTGTAACGCTCACTTGGATCGTCGACCGCCTGGAAGCGGGACGATCAGCGGTTTACTCGATCGTCGAGGCGGCGGATAGCGAAGGCGGCCCGGATGATGAGGTACGGCTGGCCGAGACGGAGACCGGTATCGAGGTGCACATCGATGGACGTTACTTTACGTCCTACGTTTTCGATCCGCAGCTCGCCAAGCCGTATCTCGGACCGGTAATCGGCCCGGAGGGCGAAAGCTTTACAAGGCTGGACTTCGAGACGAGCGAGCACCCGCATCACCGGTCCGTCTGGCTCGCCGTCGGAGACGTGAACGGAATCGACGTGTGGAACGAGCCGAAGGAACGGCATGGCCGCCAGCTGACGTCAGAGCGGCCTGAGCGGATATCCGGTCCCGTGTATGCCCGGATTACGGCTCCGCTGCGATGGTGCAGCTACGGCGGCAAAGCTCAGCTGGCGGAAACGCGGACGATGACGTTTTACCGGACTCCGGCCGGGGGGCGGATCGTGGATCTCGATTGCGAATTGACGGCGCTCGGCCGGGTCGAGTTCGGGGCGACGAAGGAAGCGGGGCCGCTCGGAATCCGCGTGGCCGAGTCGATCAATGCGGACAACGGAGGGACGATCGTGAACGCTTTCGGATCCGTCGGGGAGAAAGAATGCTGGGGGGAGCGGGCGCCCTGGTGCGATTACTACGGCAGGACCGCTTCGGGTATTCTCGGCATCGCCGCCTTCGACCATCCGGACAACGCGGATTTCCCGACACATTGGCATGTGCGCGACTACGGTCTGCTCGCCGCCAACAACCTGTACTTTATGGGGGGCAAGCTGTTCTCGAAAGGCCTGTCGATCCGCTACAGACACCGTCTATACTTTCACGAGGGGGATACGGCTTCGGCGAAGGTCGGGGATAAATACCAGGATTACATTCATCCTCCGGCGGTGGAGCTCGTTTCAAGCTAAAGACAAAGGAGGAAGCGGAATTGAATGCGGACAATCTGGCTCGCGGCAAGCGGGAGACGACTACACTCGTGATGCGAAAGCCGGCCTCCTGGTGGGGGAACGGATGGAGAGAAGCGCTGCCTTCCGGCAACGGCACGATCGGAGCCGCCGTCTACGGAGGCGTGAGCAGTGAGACGGTGATGATCAATCACGCGGAGCTGTGGTATGGCGGCACGGTTGGTCAACTGCCGGACGTCAGCTATACGCTGCCCGAAGTTCGCAGGCTGATGGATGCGGGCGAGTACCGGGAAGCCAGCGGACTGCTGGCCGGGACGCTAACCGAGCAGGGCTACGAATCGGTTCGGGAAACGCCGCTGCCCCTCGCCGATTTGAAGATCGGGCAGCCCGCGAGGGCCGGTTTCCGGCATTACCGGCGAACGCTCGATATGGAGAGCGGGGAAATCAGCGTACGCTGGGAGGATGGCGGCACGGCTTATGAACGGGCGCTGTTCGTCTCCAGAAGCGACGATCTGGTCGTATGCGAGCTGCGCGGCTCGGGAGCTCCGGTCGATGCCGAGATCGGGCTGAAGCCGCATGAGAAAGGGGACGGAGCGTCCTCCGGCATCCCGAAAGCGGTCGAGGAGTCGTGGGAGGCGGTGGCGGAAGGCGGCTTTATCCGCTATGCGGCTTCGGCCGGGGATGGTATGGACTTCGGGGCCGTGCTGCGGGTTATTCCGCAAGGCGGCACGTGCACGATGACGGCGGACGGGGGGAAGCTGACCGTACACGGAGCGGATTCGATCTTGCTGCTCCTCCGGCCGTTCGTACGCACCGCTCGTGAACAAGCGTGGCCGCTGCTTGAGAGTCGGCTAGGGGACATATCGGACAGCTATGAACAACTGTTAGCCCGTCATACGGCTATCCATACTCCCTTGTTCCGTTCGGCGGAAATCCGGCTGCTCGACGGGAAGCGGGCCGCTTCGAACGAGGAGATGCTGCTGGAGGCGTACGAGGGGGAGCTGCCTCCGGGAATGGCCGAGACGATGTGGAATTACGGCAGGTACCTGTACATTTCCGGGACGAAGCCGGAAGGACTTCCTTTTCCGCTGTACGGCTTGTGGGGCGGCGATTACAAAGCGGTCTGGAGCCACCATATGGCCAACGAGAACGTGCAAATGATGTCGTGGCATGCCGATGTCGGCGGATTATCCGGCTTGACGCTCTCGCTGATCGGGTATTACGAGGAGCGGATGGACTCATTCCGCGAAAGCGCACGGAAGCTGTTCGGCTGCAGGGGCATCTTCATTCCGGCCGGCACGACGCCGGGCAATACGTCACCGTTTCAGGTCGTTCCCGTTATATTGAACTGGACGGGAGCTGCAGGATGGTTGGCCCGGCATTTTTACGATCACTACTTGTTCACGGGCGATACGGACTTTTTGCGAAACCGCGCTTTGCCCTTTATGAGAGAAGTCGCACTGTTCTACGAAGATTTCTTCGTCACGGGCGACGACGGGATGCTGGTCTCGTACCCTTCCGTATCTCCGGAAAATACGCCGGGCAACTTTATGCCGGAAGGCCACTCTTTCGCCGTGGCGCATCCGATGCCGACCGCGATCAACGCCTTGCTCGATTTCGCGATCGCCAAAGAGCTGCTGACGAATCTGATCGAAGGAAGCCGAGCCGCAGGGGTGTATGAAAGCGATATCGCGAGGTGGGCGGACTTGCTTAGCCGCATCCCCCCTTACGAGGTAAACGGGGACGGAGCCGTTAAGGAATGGCAGCATCCGGATTTCGAGGACCGCTACCAGCACCGCCATATCTCGCATATGTATCCCGTATTTCCCGCACATGAGGTGACCCGGGAGAACGACCCGGAGCTGTTCAGAGCGTTCGTCCAGGCCGTAGAGAAACGGCTCGTCATCGGAATCGGGGACCAGACCGCGTGGTCGTTCGCGCATCTCGCCAATCTGTACGCCCGCATGGAGGACGGCGAACGGGCGCTGGAATGTTTGGCGCTGCTTGCCCGCTCGTGCCTGCTGACTAATTTCTATACGGTGCATAACGATTGGCGCCATATGGGCGTTACGCTCCATTACCGGAGAGCTCCGGTGCAGATGGATGCGAATATGGGCTGGGTGTCAGCGGTGCAGGAAATGTTGCTCGGGGTATCGCCGGATACGGTCCGGCTGCTCCCGGCACGGCCGCAAGCGTGGGTGAAAGGGGAAGTGAAGCGGCTGCGTTTCTGTACCGGAGCCGTCTCGTTCTCCTGGGATGCGGAGCAGGGAACATTCGAGGCGGAGCTGCATGCCGACAGAGACACGGATATTCGTCTTCGGCTGCCGTCCGGTTTCGGCAAGCTCCGTATGTACACGGCTGACGGAGATCGGACCGCTGAGGAGGAAGGGTATGCGGTCCGGGTCCGGTTACCCGCCGGGGAGAAGCTGGTGATAACGTCGGAGCCGGCCGCTAGCGGGCAGGAAGCCGTCCCAATCTCGCACACTGCGGGACAACGGAATTAGCGTGGAAAGGAGAGTAGGTGACGCATGGCATTCAGAACGCTGCAAGAACAGTTTCGCGATCCGGTGGACGAATATACGCCGATTCCGTTCTGGTTCTGGAACGATGCGCTGACGGCGGAGGAGATCGTCCGGCAAATCGGCGACTTCGCGGAGAAAGGGGTGATGGGATTCGTCATTCATCCGAGGATGGGGCTGCCGAAGTCGATCCCGTATTTGTCGGAACCGTATATGGATCTGGTAGAGATAGCAGTGAAAGAGGCAGATGCCCGGGGGATGCAGGTGATTTTGTACGACGAAGCGATGTACCCGTCCGGTTCCGCTCAAGGCAAAGTGGTGGAAGGCAATCCGGAGTATGCGAGCCGCGGTTTGAAAATGGCCGAGTTCGGCTGCGGCGGGCCGATCTGTCTGGACGGCGGTTCCGGCCGGCCCGGGGAAGGCGGCGGCTCAGCCGTTCTCGAACCCGGCGACCGGCTCGTATCGGCGCAGGCGGTTCGCCTTCAGGATGATCGCCGGTTATACCCGGGGACGCGGCCGGTGGTGCTGCAGCCGATGGACGGATGCGTGACGTTTGTCCCTCCGGATGAGGAGGGCTGGTCGATCGTGCTGTTTATCGAGACCCGGTCACGCGGCACGATCCGCGGCGTCCACTTCGGGGAAGACGACGGCGAGCCGAACGCTCCGCCCGCAGCCGACCTGCTTAACCCTTTGGCGACCGCCAAATTTATTCGACTGACTCACGAGCGGTACTATGAACGGGTCGGAACGTACTTCGGGCGGACGATCCGGGGGATGTTCACCGATGAGCCGGATATGCTCGGCCGCCGGCATATCAAAGGGCTGCACGTCTGGACGGAACATTTTCTCGACGATTTTATCCGGTCCGGGTGCGAAGAATCCGATCTGGTGCTGTTATGGCTGGAGACGGCTGATTCCCCGGCGGATGCGGGGCGGGTCCGGAGCCGTTACCGCAAAGCGGTCCATGACCGGCTGAGCGCTTCCTACTACCGGCCGCTATCCGAATGGTGCGCCCGGCACGGCATCGCGTTCACCGGACATCCGGCGGCGAGCGACGGGATCGGGCTGCAGGAGCACTTCCACATTCCCGGCCAGGACGTCGTCTGGCGCTGGGTCGGTCCCGAGGGAGACACGGCGGTCGAGGGCAGGCACAGTACGGCGGGCAAGTGCTCGTCCGACGCGGCCCGGCACCGCGGACGGAGAAGAAATCTGAACGAATTTCTCGGGGTGTGCAGTCCCGGAGGAGGATGGGCGCTAAGCGGCTCGGATATGAAATGGTATATCGACTGGCTCGCCGTCCGCGGCGTCAACCTGTTTTGCCCGCACGCCTTCTACTACTCGATCACAGGGGAGCGCCGCAACGAACGGCCGCCCGATGTCGGACCAAACAATATTTGGTGGCCGCACTATCGGCTGTTCGCAGATTATATGAAGCGGATGAGCTGGCTGATGACGGACGGCGTTAATGTGACGCCGATAGCCGTTTTATGCCGGGAGGACTGGATGCCGTGGCGGATCACGAAGCCGCTATACCAGAACCAGCTCGAATTCAATTATTTGGAGGAGAGCTTGCTTACGGGAACGGCACAGGTGAAGGACGGCGAAATGACAATTCAAGCCCAGCGCTACCGGGTGGTGCTGGTCGAGGACGAGGGACGGTTTGGAGCGGAGACCAAAGCGGTGCTTGCCCGCTTCGTGCAGCAGGGAGGCCGGGTCGTCCGGCTGGCGGCTGAAGGAGACGACGGAGCATGGCCGGGAACGACAGCGATTCGGGAGCCGGATGAGGTCGTGGCGGAGCTGGACCGGCTGACCGGGAGAGACGTCACCCTATCGCCCGCATGCCCGCATATCCGCGTCAGTCATCTGATCAAGGACGGCAACCATTTTTATGTATTTGTCCATGAGGGAGAGGAGCCGTACTCCGGAACCGTTCGGGTAAAGGAGGCCGGACGCGCGGAGCGGTGGGACGCCTGGGAAGGGGGAAGCGTTTTCCCTGTAAAGTACGCTCCGGGCGAAGAAGGCGGTATGAATGTCGCGCTGACGATAAACAGACGAGAGGCGGTCATCCTCCGTATCGACCCGTCTGCGGCACCTGAATACATCTTTTCGGCAAAGTTTGGTGATGGAGAAGGAACGTTCGTTAGTTTATTCTCTGATTGGCTGGCAGCTGTACACGAGGAGGAGCAGCCGCATTCAATCCGTCTCGGCAGTTGGACGGAATGGGAAGGGATGGAGCGGTTTTCCGGTACCGTCACTTACACCCGTTTCTTTACGGCCGATGGGACTTCTCCGATCCTGAGAGCCTGCCTGGACCTGGGTGAGGTGCATGAACTCGCGGAAGTTTGGGTAAACGGACAACATGCCGGCGTTAAGATGTGGAAGCCTTACACCTTTGATATTGCGGCCTTATTGAAGCAGGGGGACAACGAGATTCGCATCCAGGTGACGAACAGTTTGGCTAACCGGTATGACGGTGCGGGCTTGCCGTCAGGGCTGATCGGTCCGGTAACGATCGGGCTGAACTAGTCGGGGAACAGGGAATGAATGCCCAAAAGGAAAGCCGGGAACAAAGCAGGGAAGCAAATTCCAATGGGGGGAATGAACAAATGATTCGTCAGAACCAAATCGGACGTTTACTCGCATTGCCCGTTCTGTGTGCTACATTGCTTTTGGCTGCTTGCGGAGGTAAGGAAGCTGGTACGACGACAGGGGACGTGCCCAAGCCGGAGCCGGAACAGCCGGCGAACCTGGTCGTTTACTCGAACAGCGGAGATTCGGTGGAAAGCTGGAACGAACGTTTTGGCAATGCCCTCAAAGAGAAATTTCCCCACTATACGATTAAATATATTGCCAAGCAAAAAGATTACGGGATGAAAGAAGTGCTGACTTCCGGCGAAACGATCGATATTTATTGGGATTCGATCGGCGGTTTCGCATCGGGGCTGCTCGACAACGGACTGGAATACGATATGACCGAACTGGCGAAGAAGCACGGCGTCGATTTTACCCGGATCGAGAAGACGGTGGCGGACTCGGTTAAGCAGATTTCTGCGGATCAATTATACGGCATTCCGGTTTTTAACAACAACATGGTGCTGTATTATAACAAAGACATCTTTGACAAATTTGGCGTCCCGTATCCGAAGGACGGCATGACCTGGACGGAGGCGAACACGCTGGCCGCGAAGCTGACCCGTTTTGACCAGACGCAATATATCGGCTTGTCCTCGTCGCAGACGCATATGCTGATGATGAACCAGCTGTCGATTCCGTTCGTCGATCCGGTTACGGAAAAGGCTACTTTGTACGCCAATGAGAAATGGAGAGAACTGTTTAACACCGTATTCGTCGGCCCCAGCAAAACAACCGGATACGTGGAATACATGAAGGCGCACAAAGATGCAATTCCGTACCGCGAGGAATTTCTGACGAGCCGCGAGGTGGCGATGTTCGCCTGGTTGTCCTCGATCGTCTTCGTCTTCCCGGACGATTATAAGAAAATGAACTGGGATATGGTATCGCTGCCTACGTTCGATAACCTTCCGAAAGTCGGTTCTCAGGCTTACCCGACTTATTTCGCGGTAACTTCGATGTCCAAGCAGAAAGATCAGGCGATGAAGGCGATTGCGTACCTGCTGTCCGATGAAGTTCAGACGAAGCTGTCGAGAATCGGAGTCATGCCGGTACTGCAAAAAGAAGCGGTCATTCAAGTGTACGGTCAAGACAGCCTTTTTAAGGACAAAAACTTAAAAGCGGCTTTCTACAACAACTTTGCTCCGATCCCGTTCAAGTCCCGTTACGACAGTACGCTGCTCACTCCTTATGCCAAAACCGTGCCGAAAGTCGTTATGGACGGAGATTATAATACGATTTTCCGGGCAGCGGAAGAAGAGACGAACAAAAAGATCGAAGCGGCCAAAGCCAAGTAACAGGTACAGCTTCATGAAAATGATACAAAACAGAAACCTCACATAAGCTTGACTAAAATGTGAACGATCAGTTACAATAACAACAATCGCATCAAAGGGGAGTAGCTACTACAGCAAAGTCGTCATTACGGGACGCGAACCGTCCTCGGCTTTGTTGGCAACGTCTACCGTTGTAAGCAAGACCTTTGCCGAACAAGGTAAAGGTCTTTTCGTTTTTCGAAAAACGGCCTTTGCCAGTAAGGGTGAGGTCGTTTTTGTTGTGTCCAGACAAAGCGGCGCTTGTCCGACAACCAATTTAGGAGGGATCAGGATGGAATGGTTCACTGCTGACATGTGGTCTGCCTTGCTCGCAATTATCGTCATTGACCTGGTGCTTGCCGGGGACAACGCGATAGTCATCGGGATGGCAGCTCGGAACTTGCCGAAGGAACAACAGAAGAAAGCAGTTATATGGGGGACGGTAGGGGCTGTCGTGATCCGCGCTGCTGCGACGCTTGCGGTTGTATGGCTGCTCAAAATACCGGGCTTGCTGCTTGCGGGCGGAGCGTTCCTCGTATGGATCGCGATCAAGCTGCTAATCGACGATAAAGGTCATGATAACGTGAAAGCGGGCACGACGCTCGCCGCTGCGATCCGGACCATCGTCATTGCAGACGCCGTTATGGGGATCGACAACATTCTAGCCGTCGCTGGAGCTGCGCATGGGGACTTCATACTCGTCGTAATCGGACTGGCTATCAGCGTACCGATCATGGTATGGGGCAGCACGCTGATCCTGAAGCTGCTGGAGAAATTCCCCGCTACGCTGTATATCGGGGCAGGGGTTCTCGCTTTGACCGCTGGTAAGATGATGGTGGGTGAGAACTTTGTGAAAGCATGGATAGGCACAGGATTCCTGAAATGGACGATCGTTGTTCTCGTCGTCGTAGGCGTTATGAGTGCCGGTTATGCGATCAAGAAGTCGCGCGCAACCAAAGCGGTAGACGGATCGCGGAACGGAAGCGAGCCATCCAAAGCGTCTTGATCTAGTTCAAACAGGACGGCCCGGGGGTACTCCAGGCCGCTCTAAATAAAAAACCTCCAGACTGCGTATAGGCTGCCCGTTCGTTGGATGAACCGACGAATCGGACCTATAGCGCAGAACTGGAGGTTTTTTTGTGTGAATTGTCGATTGGAGAAGCGCTGCAGGCTTCCGCCTTCTCACCGCGCCGTTAAGGAAGAGTCAAGCTGTCTTTTTCCACGAAAGTAGACAGGTCGTTTGCTTTAATCATCCCTTTGGACAACGTATACAGCGTATCCCCGATATACAGAATGCGTTCTACATTGCGATCGCTGCCGTACCAGCCGTTGCCCGCCTTCTTTTTCTCCTCTTCGCTTATGTGTGTGATGGACGCCTTGCGATCAAACCCGCTCTGCAGATCAAGACGGTATACATAAGCTCCCTGGAACGAAAATTTGCCTGAGCCGGTAGTAAAACCGTCCGTGGCTGAATCCGTCGACTCATAAACCGTAACGGGGAACGCCAGCAAATTGTTTTCTTTGGAGTACAGCAGCGCTTTATGATTGCGGAGCAGTTCCGAGTCCGTTCCCCGGCTGCCGATCACCTCTTTATGTTTCTCAACCGGGTTCGAGACGTCCGTTACGTCAAATAACGAGAGCTTCATGCCTTGCACGTATACCATCGTCGCCGGATTCGGGTTTTTGACGCCTTTGACCGGAACCTCGACCGTTTCTTTGCCGAAGCCGATCAGGTGGTTCTCGTCGTAAGGATGCAAGTAATCGCTGAAGCCCGGAATTTTAAGCGCGCCGAGAACGGTAGGGTTCGCCGGATTCGTAAGATCGAGGGCGAACAACGGATCGGTATTCTTGAATGTGACCATGTAGGCGCGGTTGCCCATAAACCGAACCGAATAGATCCGCTCTCCCGGAGCGATTCCCTCGATTTTGCCGAGCGGCTTCAGCGCTTCGTCCAGCGTGTACAGGTTGTTTTTCGACGTATTCTCGTCCGTTCTCCACATGTCGCCCGTCGTCGTGGCGATGCGGAAAATGCCGTTGTGCTCATCCATCGAAAACTGGTTCAGCACCGCACCGGGTACGTCCCCCTGAGTGACGAATTTGGTCTTGCCCTGCTCCAGCCGGAATTTGTAGACGACGGTTTTACGTTCGTAAGCCGGCGGCTCGACCCAGCCTTGTATTCTGGCATCCGGTCCTGGCGTCGCGGGGGCCGCCGAATCGTGGCGGGTCTCCGCCGGCATGATGCGGATCGGTTCTGTTTTGCTGACGGCGGCATACAAGTTGTTCTCCGAGGCGAATACGTTCTGCCCGGAGCCGAGGTAGGCCGATACGTCCATAGCTTGGCCGGGACGGCTCAGGTTAAAGCCGCCGATCAGCATATAGTTCGCTTCCGGAGAATCCGGGAAATAGCGGATCTCGCCATAATCGATCGCCTTCCATTCGTCCGAGACGGCTGTGTCCCGGTATGACGGTGCATGTTTCTTTGCCTCGTCTTCGGTCGCGGCGCCGCTTGGGGACTTGGCTATAAACGAATAACGGGCGTTTTTGTTCGTGATCAAATAAACAGCGTCGCCGATTTTCCGGGAAGAGACGTAATTGCCGTCCAGCTCGAGCTCGCGCTGCTTCTTCGGAGCCGACTTGTCGGTAATGTCGTAGACGACCGCTTTGGTGACGGAGGATGAAGGAAGCACGGGCGCGATTTTGATCATGACGCCGCCCGGGGCCTCGACAGGAGCCGGCATCGGCTCGGCGGCAAGGTTGTTCACATTCCGGTTGGTCGTGCCGATAACGATCATGTGTTTATCATCTACATAGAGCTCGCTGGGCCGAAACGATTGACCGTCGAAATCGACCATGCTTTCTAATTTCATTTCGTTCGAAGGAAACGCCTTCGTAATGATGACGCGTCCCCGGTTTACCTGGTACATATAAGTGCCGTCCGTCTTCACGACGTCTGCTTCGTCCACGCCTTCGACTTGTGTGTTGGTTTGGGAATACTCGCCGCTTTCCGACTGTTTGGCTTTTGCCTCGACGGGTGCCGCAGGCGCTGCCGCGACGCTATCCGACTGGCTGATGGCATTCGACGTCTCCGACTTTTCCATCACGGCGGTACTGCTTTTTTCTCTGAACAGTCTTAGGTCGCTGGTTGAGCCGGACACCACCTGTGTCTTCTCCAGCAGCGCTTTCAAATTGTCATAGCTGCCAACCGTCGGCAGCGCTTGCAGCGGATCGATCGACACGGTACGTGTGGCGTCGTTCCAAGTGACGAGCGTATCAAACGATTCGCCGATGAAGCGGAGAGGGACCATCGTGATGTCGCCGCTCAGGCGGGGAGCCGCTTCCAGCCGGATCGGCTGGCCGTTTTTGACCGCGTCCGCAGAGCCCAGGGTGAGTATGATCTCAGACGAATCTTTGCGCAGCAGGACCGATTGGGTGGTCTCGTCCCACTTCACTTCCGCTCCGAGCGCTTCCGCGATGTTGCGCAGCGGAACAAGGGTAACTCCTTCCACGAGCAGGGGATTGCGGTCGCCGCGAAAAGGCTGTCCGTTCAGGCGGATTTGGATGTCGCTGCCTTCTTCGCTTGCAGCTGCATGTACCTGCAGAGGCGGTTGATTCCCGGGCGGCGTTAGAGCGGCGGCCATAGCAACTACAAGCAGGCCGGTAAGAATCGGTTTTTTCAACGGGTATACCTCCTACCGTTTGTTGATTTCATTCAGATTGTACCTTTATTAACGGGAGGGATTGGGAAAATGTTGCAAAAGATGAAGATGAACCGAAACTTTATCGCATTACATGTGTATATTTGGTAAAAAAGGAGGTATAGGGTAATGAAGAAATTTATATGCGGTACGTTATTCGGGATCTTGCTGGCGTTTGCTCCATTTGCTTACGCATCCGGTACGCTGGAGATGGCGTTATTTCCGGTGAAGCTGTTCGTCAACGGAGAGCAGAAGGAGCTTCCGCCGGAACAGGCGATCCTCAGCCATAACGGGAGTACGTACGTGCCGCTGCGGTTCGTATCCGAGGCGCTTGGAGCGAAGGTATATTACGACGGGGATCAAGGGTCCATATCGATCAGCGCCGCTCCCTTTGCGCTTATGCCCAAGACGTACAGCTACAGTACGGCCCCGCTCAACGGCGATATCCAGAATCGCCATGTGGACCGGGAACGGTTCGCGGAGTTTCTATATAACACGCTGCAGAAAAAGCCCGATTGGATTCGGATCGCCCGTCAGACCATCGATGCCGGGCCGCTTCCGGCATCCATCGTTTTCGACGGCTATATGTATCATTACTTTGTCGACTATACGAAGTCGGATATGGATGATCGCATTATCTATTCAACCAGCTGCAATTCCTTGGAGGCCGTGAAGGGCGAGGACGGAACCTCTTACAGGTTGACCGAGTGCCGGGGCAAATCGAAGACGGAGAGCCTTTATATTACCTTGAAGGATTGATGATCACTCTGAACGAATGAACAAAGCCCCTGTCCGTCAAGGAAGGGGCTTTCAATCGGATAGGCGACGACGGGGACCCATGCCGGGTTACACTTCCACCCATTGCCGCCGCAGAGAGAACAGATCTTTCAGCTCGTCTGTCGACATCTCCGTAATCCATTGCTCGCCGGCGCCGACGATTTGTTTGCTGAGCGATTGCTTGCGCTCGATCATCTCGTCGATTTTCTCCTCCAGCGTGCCGAGCGTAACGAATTTGTGCACCTGCACCCGCTTCGTCTGACCGATCCGGAACGCCCGGTCGGTCGCCTGGTTTTCGACGGCGGGGTTCCACCACCGGTCGAAGTGGAAGACGTGGTTCGCCGCGGTCAGGTTAAGCCCGATGCCTCCGGCCTTCAGCGACAGCAGGAAGATGCCGCCCCCGTTCTCCGACTGGTAACGCTCGATCATCCGGTCGCGCTGGGCCTTCGCCGTTCCGCCGTGCAGGAACATAATTTCTTCCTTCATCTCCCTAGCCAGTACCCGCTGCAGCAGATGGCCGACTTCGACGAATTGCGTGAAGATCAGACAGCTGTCGCCTTCCAGCCGGAGTTCCCTGACCATGTCCAGCAGCCGCTCCAGCTTCTGCGAACGGGATACTTGACCCGTGGCAGCGGGACTTTCCTTCGTATAGGCGACCGGGTGGTCGCAGATTTGCTTCAGCTTGGTCAGCGCGGCCAGGATCAGCCCCCGCCGTTCCATCGGCGGAAGCCGGTCGAGCCGTTCGAACAGATCGCCGATCACGTTCTCGTACAAGGTCGCCTGCTCGACCGTTAACGAGACGTACGCCTTGGACTCCATCTTCTCCGGCAGATCGAGTTCGATCGCCGGATCGCTCTTGACCCTTCTCAGCAGGAAAGGCTGCACGAGCTTCTGCACCTGACCGATCAGTTCCTTGTCCTGCGTCTTCTCGATCTTGTTCGAGAACCGTTCCGTGAAGGAGCGCAGGTTGCCGAGATAACCCGGGTTCAGAAAATCAAAGATCGACCACAGCTCGGTGAGCCGGTTCTCGATCGGCGTGCCGGTCATGGCAATCCGGTGATCGGCGTCCAGCTTGCGGATCGACGTGGCTTGCTTCGTATAGGCATTTTTAATATTTTGCGCTTCGTCCAAACAGACGGAGCTCCAATGAACGCTCGTAAGCTCAGCTTCGTCCAGATGCGACAAGGCGTAGGAAGTGAGCACGAGATCGCAGTCCTGCACGGCTTCGGCGAACTTCTCGCCTTTGGCCCGGCCGGGTCCGTAGTGCAGCCGGACGTTCAGAGACGGCGCGAACTTCTCCAGCTCCTTCTGCCAATTGCCGAGCACCGAGGTCGGACAGACGAGCAGCGATGGCGACTGCGGCTGTTCCCGCTCGCGAACGGCCAGCAGGTAAGTGATCCACTGGATCGTTTTGCCCAGCCCCATGTCGTCCGCCAGACAGCCCCCGAGCCCGAACTTGCGCAGAAACAAAAGCCAGGAGGCGCCCAGCACCTGATAATGGCGCAGGGAGCCGTGGAAGCCGGCCGGCGTCTCCAGCTCCGTCACGCTCTGGGCGCGGCCCAATTGGCGAATAAAGCCGCGCAGATGCTCGTTAAGCTCCACTTCAATGCGCAGGGCATCCGTAGAGTCACGCGGGTCGCCGTCATCTCCGGAAGCTTCGCCCTCCTGAGGTCCGAGGAGATGCATTTCCAACACGTCGCGAAAGGACAACCCTTTCTTCTTGCGCACTTGACGTATCCACTGCTGCACCTGCTGCAGCATTTCGGGATCGAGCAGCACCCAGCGTCCGCGAACGCGAACCAGCTGTTTGTTGCCTTCGACCAAGCTGCGGAACTCGATCTCTTCCAGCTCGGCGTCTCCGATTGCGAGCCGCCAGTCGAATTGGACGATGCCGCTCAGGCCGAACAGCGATTGGCCGGCTCCGCCTACGCCCGGCCGCACTTTCGCTTTCAGCCGGGGCTTCGTTTTTCGAAGCTGTTCCCACCAGGCGGGGAGCAGGACCGATTGGCCGACTTCGGCCAGACGAATACTTTTGTCCGTAAGAAAATCCCATGCCTCCGCGTAGTCGATCTCCGTCCGGATGGACAGGCTCTCTTCTCCGGATTCGGTCCTATCCGCCTGCAGCCATGGAATGATGGCTGTCCATTTGGCAAAAGCCTGACGAATCCGCGAGGCGGCAAACGGAAGCCATTCCTCCGGACAGTTGCCGGCGGGCCGGCCGTCTGCGTCGCAGTCGACGATCCGCTCCGGATTGCTCCGGTCCTGCAAAATCGCCGTCAGCGACCAGGCTTCCTCTTGATCGGGCTCGGTCAGACGCAAGGCGGGACGGAACGGAGCTTCGTCCGGAATCCATCCGATCGAGACGAGCCAGTCGCGCTCATCCGTCCACAGGTCCTCAAGCGGGACCGCGGCAGGCTCGCCCGGGCGGGTGGCTGTATCCGTTTCCGGCTGCCGCGAAGCCGTATTACCGCCAGCATTGCCGTCCGGCTGTAACTCGCTCCCGGAAGGATCGCCGGAGCCCGTCTCTACTGCCTTCTCCGCCGCCGGATCATCTGCATCGGAGGTGGGCGGGACTGCCGAAAGCGCGGCCCGCCGCTTCCGTTCTGCGCCGTGAAGGACCACCTCCATATCGGGGTAGCGGGCCTCCATAATCAGTTGAACCCAGTCGTCGAAATAAGGAGGATACGTCACCGAAGACAAGCCAAGCGCCGTTGCATAGGCGTCTTCGTTCATCAGCTTCCAGCCCCATCCGCCGGCTTTCCATTTGGCGAAGTCGGGTACGAGGTTCCGATCCTTCACCGCTTCGGTAATCAGGCGGGAGACGTGATGCAGCGGCTTCGCCTCGTCGCTCCAGCGGATTGGTGCGTGCGGGTTCCATGCAGGCAGCGCGAAGTAGTCGGCTGCTTCCAGAGCCGGCAGCAATACGCCCTCCTGCCGATCCAGCTCGAGCACTTCGATGAACGTACCGTAAAAGGACGTTTCGTGCCAAGCAAACAGCAGTTGCTTCTGCGCCAGCGAATCCAGGGCGAATCCGCCCTGCTCGGCGCGCATCCAGAAGGAGCCGGACGCAATCCATCGTACGTGAACCGTTATCGGCGCCGTAGTCGTTTTCATCGGAGCAATTTTCCTTTCGCCAGTTCTTCCCGGAATGCGCGAAGCCGTGCGTACTGCTGAGACAATTTTTGCAGAAACAGCTCATACTTCTCCGGCTGTCCGGCCTGATGGTACAAGGCGCCCAGCTTCTTCAACAGACGGATCGCTTCTTTGTAGGCGGTACGGTTTTTCTGAACGATGCTTCTCTCGATCGTCTGGTGATACAGCGGGTATAAGATCGTCGGGTCCTGGGACTCGACAGCCCGCAGATCGGCCGGGTACAGCTCGAACACGGCCACGCGTTCGGCCAGATGGTAGCTAGCCCATTCCCGGAAGCGTCCGGTCTTGATCAGAAAGTCGGTGTAGACGTAGTAACTGGCGGGGAGCATGGACACGAGCGCACGCCCCCATTCGTCCTCGCGGCCAAGCTGCTTGGCCGCCTCCGTTGCGTAGCCGCACAGCGACTGAAACAGATCGCGGTCCGTCTTCCGGCATTGCGGCAGCAGCCATTCGAGCCACAGCCACAGCCTCTCCCACTGGCCGTTTCGTTTGAAATCGTTCGTATAATACAAAGCTTCCCCCGGATGAAACGAGGACGTTTCCCGCAAACGGCCCCAGGCGTCCTGATCATTGCCGGCGAGCACATCGAAATGAGCCTGGGCTTTCAGCCAGTCATCCCGCTGGCTGTCCGCCATCGTGCCGGAAGACGCCAGCAGCCGCCCGATTGAGGCGATCTCCCGTTCTACCCAGGGCTCGTGCACGAGCAGCCGTCCCCACAGCAGCCGGTACACATCCATCCAGCGGACTAGAGGCAGGGCGGGCCGGGAGGCGATAGACCGCGAGACAAGGTCGCCCAGCAGGAGCGTATGCTCCGGCCAGCGCCGGATCGATTCTTCGGGATCGGTGTCGTCCACGGCTTCCTCCAGCCGGCGCTCCAGCGCTTCCGCCGTAGTCCGGTAGGACATGAGACGGGGGGCTACCGTCTGACCTCCCGAATCGCAGTCCTGCTCCAGTCTGTTCAGGGTGACGACGATGCCGAGCAGGGTAAGCAGCTTCTTCGCTCCCGGCACCCACCAGGTCGAAGGGCGAAGCGCCGTCTGCAGGGCAGCGTCGTAATATTCGTCGATATCGTATTTATATTTGTTGTGACGTTCGGAGAACGCCTCGAATTCCTTCTCCGTATGCTCCAGCCACTCGTGTGCGGAAGCGGTATCCTTCAGAGAGACGGAAGCCGGCTGGGAGGAGGGAAGAAGCGCCGTCTGCCGGTGCAGCTTCGAGCTGCTCGGCTTAATGCGGGGCTCCTCCTGCTTCTGCTTCCATTCCTTCACGAAGGCGTCGGGACGCCCGTATACGGAATAGGCGTAGAAGTAGACGGCTGCCATATGCTTGCAAAATCCTTCATAAGGACAGGAGCATTCGCTCAAGCCGAAGAAGTCGAGGTCCAGCTTGACGTCGTATACCTCGCTGCCCTGCACCTTGGACACGATGGACCGGCCGGGCAGCACCTCGGTATTGTAGACGTACCCTTTCTGCTGGTACTCGAGTCCGCGTTCGACGATATGCAGTTCGAAATACTGGTGAATCTCTTCGCCGAGGCGATCGAGCTCTTCGCGGGTGATTTGCGTTTTCAGCATATACTGGGATCAACTCCGTCATGACATTCCCATAATTATACCATATCCGGCGTCTAGCCGCCTTCGAATACCATGCAGTGGAACAGATCCGGGCCTGCCCTTGAGTTGCGTTCGTACGTATCGGCGATAACGAAGCCGGCTTTCCGGTAGACGCGGATCGCCCGGGCGTTGGCGGTTTGCACTTCCAAGTCGATTTTATGCCGGGGATTGCGTTCCGTTGCCCGCTGTACGATCGAACTGACAAAAGAAACTCCGGAGCCTTGCCCACAGCGTTCGGGCTTCATGCCCAAGCCGAGCCGGGTCCAGCCTTCCAGCGGAAAAAATTGCACGAATCCGCAAAGCTCGCCCTTCTCGTCAAGTACCGCCTCATACTGTTCCCGGCGGATGACGGGGTCGCCAATCTCCTCCGCCCTTTCCGTCAACATGTCCCAGGACGGCCAATTGAATCCGGAGTAGGGCTCCGGGTACCGCCAGCGGCATAATTGTTTCGCGTGCTCTTCCAGCATCGGAACGAAGATCCATGAAGTCGTCTGCTCCTTCCGCATCACGGCTGCCCCCTTTTCATTTATTGCCATTGTACCGAAAAATTTACGGATACAGGAAACCATTTTTCAGACTCGAGCGTATATATCATAGTTTACCAAAAAGAAGGAGGAGGCGCGGGAGTGGCCAGACTGGAATACCGGCTGTTCGATGAATCGAAAGGATTTCCTCTGCTGTATTATTATGATTTTATCGATAAGGATGAAATCTCGCTCCGGTTTGCGTGCGACTATCTGGTGAAGGATCGCGTCGTGTACGAGAAAACGTCTTGTGCGATCGAACCGCGGACGTATGTCGTCTATGTTAAGGTCGCGGAGGAGGAGAACGCGCATGGGAGCGCAACCGGGCTCTCCGGATACTGGGGAGGAATTCGCCTCGAGCTTAGGGAATATATCGAGGGGACTTCGGATTACCCGGTCGTGCATGTTTATCAGTTTCAGGACGACGACGATGCGCTGCTCCACCTGCAGAGCGATTATTTGATGCTGGGCGGCGTGGAGTGGGCGAAGACGTCTGCGGAAGTGGACGAAGACCGTAAAGTGTACGTGTATTACGCACAGCCGGTCAGATAACTTCGGGAGAAAGATCAGGGAGTGAAGAGGTTGGAGCTGAAAAACGGTAAAACCCGGAAGCTCGTCAGCTTGTTTGTCGCGGCTGCTCTAGTGGCCGCACCCGGCTGCGGAAGCAGCCGTACGGCATCGGCGGGCGAATGCTGGGATGACAACAACGACGGGCGCTGCGATGACGACGGAAGTTATGTTGGCGGCAACGGCTACTACTACTCGAACGGAAAGAAGCGATATTATAAAAACGGCGTAACCAGCTCGTCAGGGAGCTCATATAAACCGTCGTCCGGCGTGTCCACCGGCTCTAAGGGCGGCATTGGCAGCTCCGGATCGAGCGGAAGCTGAAGAAGAGACTGCCACCGCGGACGATAACGGCGAGGAAGGGAAGGAAGCCGGTGAAGTACGAAGATTGGAGGGAGCGGTTGTATGCGCCGCTTCGCGAAGAAGGGACTTTCACTTGGGACCGGATGTACGGAGAGGAATATGCGCTTGCCATGATGCTGCATATATCCGAGAACGAACGCCGCGAGCTGGCTGTCGCGACGGAGCGGCTCGGAGCGGTGATGATGCGGACGGCCGAGATCGTAAGGCAGGCGGACTTCGAGCTGTTCGCCGAGCTCGGGCTGCCGGAAGCTACGTGGCGGGCCGTCCGGATCGCGGTATCCGAGCAACTGCCGACGGTGATCGGCCGGTTTGACTTCGCCTGGACGAAGGAAGGACTGAAGATGCTGGAGTTTAACAGCGATACGCCTACCGGCATCGTCGAAGCGTTCCATGTGAACGGACATATCTGCAAGCAGTATGGGGTGGCCGATCCGAACGAAGACATGGCGACCCACCTGACGGCGGCGTTTCGGAACGCGGAAGAAACGTACCGGCTTAACGGCTATCCGACCGGCCGTGTCGTATTCAGCGCCTTGGACTGGCACGAGGAGGATGCGGGGACGACCCGTTATCTGATGAGGCAGTCGGGCTTAAGCGGGGCGCGCTTCGCGGCGTTATCCGATCTGCGCGTGTATGAAGACCGGCTGTGTCTGCTCGCGGACGGGGAGCATGAGCCGATCGACCTGCTTTACCGGCTCCATGCACTGGAGAAGCTGGCCGAAGACCGGGACGAGGACGGTTATCCGACCGGAGAGCATGCGCTCTGCCTGATGGCGGACCGGAGACTGGCCGTGCTTAATCCTCCGTCCGCCCTGATCGCGCAGACGAAAGCGATGCAGGCGCTGGTGTGGAACTTGTACGAGTCCGGCGAGTTTTACACGGAGGAGGAACGGGAGACGATTCGGACCTTCATGCTGCCGACCTACATGGAGAACCGTTTCGAAGGCCGGTGCCCTTACGTAACCAAGCCGATTCTGGGGCGGGAAGGTGGAGGCGTCACCTTGTACGAAGCGGACGGAACGGCACTGGAACGTGACGGGGAGGAGCTGTACTGGGATCAGCCGATGATCTACCAGCAGCGGGTCGAGCTGCCGGTCGTTCCGATCCGTCATGAAGGCGGAGAGGCCGAAGCGAGGCTGCTCTGGGGATCGTTCTGGATCGGAGGGCGGGCTTCGGCGATCGTAGCGCGCGCAGGCGGCCGAATTACCGGCAATATGGCGTATTACGTCCCAGTCGGGATTGGAGAGGCAGAGGCGCCGGTCGGGGTTGAACCGGAAGCGGCGGGATGATGCGGGCCGCAAGGCGGCAGGGAACAACATAGCGGGAATGGAGAGGACGTTTTTTCATGAGTGAGCAATGGTCCAATATATTGAATTTTCTCGCCTACTTGGGCGTGACGCTGCCGATCCTGATCGTCGGCATTATGGCATTTATGGTAACGACGCCTTACAATGAATATAAGCTGATCCGCGAGGGTGCGGCCACCGACGATCTTCGTAAAATCAATGCCGCAAAAGCGGCCGCCCACGATCTCGGAGGCAAAATTATCGGTCTCGCCATCGTGCTGGCGTCGGCGGTATACCACTCGGTATCGCTGCTGGACTTGTTAGTCTGGGGTGTAGTCGGCATTGTGTTTCAGATTGTCGTCTTTTATATTTTTGAGCTGGTCACGCCATTTAAAGTCGTGTCGGAAATTCCGAACGGCAACGTCAGCGTAGGCATTTTCGCTTCCCGGTTAAGCGTCGCTACCGGGCTGCTGATGGCGGCCTTGATCAGTTATTAAGCAAGGGGGAGGCTGGCCCCAGGCGAGCCCTCCCTTTCAGGATTTTAGTTTGGCTATCCCAAGATGGAGAAGGAGCGATTGCGATGCGTAATGTAGTGGACTCCGGCTGGCTGGCGGAACGTCTGAACAACCCGGATGTCGTTGCAGCCGATTGCCGGTTCGTGCTGGGCCAACCCGATGCGGGTCAGACGGCGTACGATCAGGGACATATCCCCGGTGCGGTCTATTTTCATTTGGACCGGGATTTGTCTGCGCCGGTCGGGCTGCATGGGGGGCGTCATCCGCTGCCGGATTTCGGCATTTTTGCGAAGACGGCCGGACAAGCCGGGATCGATGAGACGAAAACGGTTGTCGTCTATGACGACCAGGGCGGGGCGATGGCTTCGCGGCTTTGGTGGATGCTCCGTTACGCCGGGCATGACAACGTATACTTGCTGGACGGGGGCTACAGCTCCTGGCAAGCGGCCGGTTATCCGACGACAACCGAGCCGGCGCAGCCGGAGGAGACGGCGTTCACCGTCAACATCCGGCCCGAGATGCTGCTGTCGATGGAGGACGTGAAGTCGAGAATCGGCAAACCCGGTACGACGATTATCGATTCGCGGGAGCCGAGAAGGTATCTGGGGCTCGAGGAGCCGATCGACCGGGCGGCGGGCCATATTCCGGGGGCGGTCAACCGGTTCTGGAAAGACGCTCTGGACGAAACCGGACGGTGGAAAGGGCAGGACGGCCAAGCGGCGAGATTCGCCGGGCTGAACCCGGACGACGAGATTGTCGTCTACTGCGGCTCCGGCGTAACCGCTTGTCCGAACGTACTGGCGCTGACGGAAGCGGGCTTCCGGAACGTGAAGCTTTACGGAGGAAGCTGGAGCGATTGGGTCTCGTACGCGGAGAATCCGATTGCTACGGGGGACGAGTAAGAGTAGGTGTAGGGAGGCCGCGTCGGACGCGGGCTTGGGGGCTGTGACAGGTTATGAGAAGTGACCTGTTGCGGCCTTTTTTTGGCTTGGACGATCACCTGTGGGAGCAATTCGCTTAGGTACAACCGGACTCCGATCGAATATTTGAACGAATTCCGTATCGAGGAAGCAAAGCGGCTGCTAGCCGACTCCCGGACGAAAATCGCCGACATCGGCACACGCTCTGGCTTCAACAGCAACAGTTATTTTGCCAAAGTATTCAAAATGTACACCAGCATTACTGCTTCCGAGTACAGAGAGCTGTTGTTTACGCGGAACATGGAGAAAAAGCCGCAACTCGCCGATAGCTGAACGATCAGTCCGACTCGCATGCCGACAGGAAACACTGTCGGCTTTTTCACTTCCCGCGAAAACGAAATGGGGGGGATATGAAGCGTGGGATATTTTTTTGTATCACAATATTCAACTCGTTGAACTTGGGACTGGAAGCCGCTCGCTGCAACGGTTTTAATATATTGTGATTGAAAAGATCGCAGATGATGGGGTAGGTTGAAATTGTTCCGGCGTCCGGGGCCGGGATCGATATGATGAAGGGAAGGAATAGGGGGAGATGGTCCGATGAGAATGAAGAGACGTTTTACAATGATTCCGTTGTTGCTGCTGGCCGTTGCTTTGTTGCTGGCAGGCTGCAACGGGGATGGTACAGGTTAGTGGAAATTCAACTGATTGGGTAGTTAAGGGTAATACTGTTATTCGGGACATCGTTGGGAGTGCCTATGTGTTTCATATTTTAGGAGTCGCCAATACGGGTGGCATTATTAAAGGGAACACATTTATATCTAAAGCGTCCGGCGGATATTTGAATGGAACTGCATGGGCATAAATGGGGCGGTCCCAAAAGGTCATTTTGACGGGTGCGACGGCAATGCCTAGGCCTAAAATGGCTCTGCGGCAGAAACAAAGCTTGATTGGTAAAATTAAAAATATAGGACAATAAAGGAGTATAACATGATAAACATTTCATCAAAACGCGAATGCTTTTTCGACGACTATTTGATTGACAATGCCAAAACGACGGCAGAATTCCGCTTGCATGAACCGACTCGCCGCCATATCGCAATAAACCATGATGCACCGTGGGAGGGCGACGGTTGCAATTACCACAACATTTTACATGACAACGGTATATACAGGATGTACTATCTTGCCTGGCAGATGTTTAGCCCCGACAAAAAGGATCACACGACGAATGGTATTCGTGTTTGTTATGCCGAAAGCCGCGACGGAATTACATGGACAAAGCCTGCGCTCGGAATCTGCGAATGGGAAGGCTCGCGCGAGAACAATATTATTTTAGACAAAAATACCAATAATTTTGATAACTTTATGGTCTTCCGCGATGATAACCCTGCCGTTCCTGCGTCCGAGAAATATAAAGGCGTTGGAAAATATAATAATCCGCAGTTTGGGCAGCGAATTGAGCTGCGAATGTTCACAAGCCCCGACGGACTTCACTTTACAATGGGCGATATTATCACTACAAAAGGATATATGGATTCTCTCAACGTTGTTTTCTGGGACGAGCTTGCGGGGATATATCGCGGATATATACGCGGGTTCCACAATATCATAGGCAACGACTGGAACGCCGGAATACGCGATATACGTTACATTTGGTCAGAAGACGGAAAAAAATGGAGCGACCCCGAACTGATTTGTTTTGGAGACTCGGAGGATTATCCGCTTTATACAAACTGTGTTTCGCCGTATGTCCGCGCACCGCATATGTATATAGGTTTTCCGTCGAGATATGTAGAACGCCCCGAATGGAGCGGCAGTTTTGAGCAGCTTTGCGGAAAAGAAAAACGTCTTGAACGCATGAAGATACACAAGCGCTACGGACTTGCGGTTACAGACTGCGTATTTATGGTTTCCCGCGACGGTTTAAATTTTACGCGGTATGATGAGGCTTTTATGCGCCCCGGTAGGGAAAACGGTTCGAATTGGGTTTACGGCGACTGCTTTCCGGCACGCGGGCTCATCGAAACGCCTCCCCTTGTAGAAGGCGAACCGCCCGAGTTGTCATTATACAGTTATGACAATCATTGGATGAATGTGCCGGCACAATTGTGGCGATATACCATACGCTGCGATGGGTTCGTTTCGCTGCACGCCGGTTATACCGAAAAAGTAATAACCACCAAGCCGTTTACCTTTACAAGCGGTGAGATGAGGATTAACTTTTCGACATCGGCACGGGGTTATATATACTTCACTTTGCGGTCGTCCACGGGAGAAACACTTGAAAGCTGCGAGATTTTCGGTGATTCCATTGACCGAGTGATAACCTTTGATAACGGTGAGCTTGCAAAATTTGCAGACAAAGAAGTGGTATTGACCGCGCGGATGCGCGACGCGGATTTATATTCGATAAGATTTGCTTGATTTCTTCGTCGAAAAGAACAAACCTACGCGATTGTGTGAGGAAAATCGCAAGGTTTGGCTGCCGAAAAATCTTGCGTCGATTCCGCTGCAAACATTCGATATCGATTGTACGAACCTTTCGTTCAGCAAAATATATCGCACAACCGTCGTGCCGGTGGAATAATCGCATAAACAGGGCCGTCTCCAAGCTGTTTTAGATGATGATCGAGACGGCCCTGTTTGTTGTAGGCTCGGTACTAAGTAAGTAATCGACAGTCTCAAAACAGCCTACATTACCTAACGGTAGGAAGCGGATGGCCTACTGAGAAGCCTAGCCATATCAAAATGTCATATGCTACTTGTTGGACTTTTTGGATGAGGGCGGGAAGCAACTGATCGCCGTTCGCATGATACCAGGCGGTCCGGACGCGGGCTTGGGGGCGTGGCAGGTTGCCGATGGGCAAGCCTGTTTGCGGCCCTTTTTGGCGTTTTTACTTCAACAGCTTGCAAATAAGAACTTGCCGAAAAAGTTACGTGCACCCCCGTATCTCTACGTCGGAATTTTTAGTGGCATCTTTATCCCCGTTACAGACATGAAACTTTCGACGGAACGGTACATAAACATGTTCCGCTTAGAAGTAATTCAGATATCCGATGTATGTACGGGGCTTGCCTTCCCGGGGGAAGCAACCTATATCAATCTGTGGAAAGTCAAGCGGCCTCAGCCGGTGATGTTCGACGCGGGAGGGGACAAAATCCCATACTACAATTTCGAATCGTTTGATATATCGAATACTCATATGCCGCACTGGTCGAAAAAGGCGTCGAGGTGATGCCGATCGTCCGAAATCGGCATGAAGATTGATCGCGTACGTTTTATACAAGGGCGTGCCTGGTTCTTTTTCAAGGATCCGGACGGTAATGTGTTAACTGTTACATCGCTCCGCTCCTTTGTCTTTCAATGTCCGATATGCGTCATCCGCGTCTTCGGTATGAAAATTGAAATATTGCTCAACTTGGTAATTGTTTCTCGGAAAACGTCGATGCTCAATATCAAATGAAAGCACGAGACAAAAAACGATTTTGTAATCGTTCATCATCATCACCGTGGCGTTCGGTTCATCGCGATGAGTAACTTCAAAACCCAACATTTCCTCATACCACTTCAATTGGAACAATCGAGTATTTCGACGGCGGTATCCGGGGCTTTTCGCTATACGATCCGGACCGGAACAAGTTCGGTGTCGTGCAGTGATAAACCCATTTTCCGGGAAGTGGAACAACGAGTGAAGCCGTTGCATGCTTGTTACATGGTAGACAGCATGTGTTTTCGTTCAACTGCAACCAACCGCCAATAGTTGCAAACAAAGTGCGGCAGGGAACTTCCACCGTGGGGTGCCAGCCTTTTTTGAATCCAGCTGCCTGCTTCGTTAATCTGTATGATATTTCATATAGAATCATCGCAATTAGCGCAAAATGATCAATTTTATATGATTCTTCATACAGATTCATCGATTCTGCGCTCTAAAGGTAAAATCTATATGAATTCATATAGAACAATCGCACGACGAATCAATCGATCACCCCCAATCCGGACTTTGGATGGAATCCGCATACATATAGGAAACGCCCCGCTCAGACACTCGTTTTGCTACGGCCCTCAAATTTCCATGATCCACAACATGCGACAAAACACGCTGAAAAAACTTCCACAATATCCAGTAAAATTTGGTAATCTAGGATATGGGTATTGGGTGCTGTATGCCCGGGGCGCTGCTTGAGGCAAGGTTGCCGCAGTGACTGTAAAAGAGTGAAAAGTACAAGGATCAAGGGGATGCGGAAATGAAACTTAAGTATGTGACTGCTAGCGTTTTACTATTTGTAGGATGCGCCAGTGTTGTTCAAGCGTCAAGCATGCATGGTGACTATAAAGGCGATCCTATCGTCCAGGTCATATCCGGTGGGAAAAAGCTGCTGGCCGAAGACGCTCCGGCCGTGATTCGCGACGGGCGCACGGTAGTGCCGCTATATTTGCTTAGACAAGCCGGAGTGGAAGTAAAGTGGGATGCCGAGAAATATAATGTCGACTTGACCCTTCCCGATCCTTCCCGGACCTTTTCCGGCGATTTGAAGAAGTTGAGCGAAAAAGCGAAAGAGTACGAAGCAGGTAACCTAAGACTGACCTACAATGAGTACGGCCCGTACTTGCAAATAGACTTGAAAAAAGCGAACGATTCCAACAAAGATAACGACCGGATTGTCGCATTGTCGAGCTTGCTGACCGAAACCCCGGCGGAGACGCTTGTTGTCGACCTTATTCACCTCGGTGATATCAATGGAAGAGTAACCGTTAAGCGGATAGATGCTGTGGAATTCCACAATAAGAAGATCGAAGAATATCAATTTTTAAGCAAATGGGGCAGGGCTAATGTAGTCGAGATGAAAAGCACCTATGTTCCTAACAAACCGCCGGAACCGGAAGAGCCTGCCAGCACGAAGAAATATCCGAATACGGTATGTAAGGAAATGGTCACGGACTATGCCAGACAATCTACAAGGATCGTGGACGACTTTAACCGGAGCGGCAGCCGAAACGCAAGTGATTTAGAAAAATATTTGGCGGATTACAAGAAAAATATGGATGCCGCCTTGAAAGAAGCGGGCTGTTCAGCAGAGTAGAAGCCACAAATTACAGCGGTCTCATTGTTGATGATGAAAACCCGCACCGAATTAGAAACGGACGTTTCGTACTGCGAGTGGGTGAGATCATGAGCCCACGGAACAGGCTTGCGCAGAAACGAGAGCTCTAGGCTCGTTTCACGGTGTCGTGGAGCAGAAACCTTTCAAACGGGCGGAGCAGGAGTGCCCATAAGAAAAGTCTCCACCTATGCAGGGTTTCGTGGGCCAACTTCGTGTAGTCATTAAAAAGTTTTTCTTACTTGGACATTTAAGTTTTTCATTGCGATGAGGCGGAAGAGGGGTCCCCTACTTGTCGAGTCAACAAATGTCGGGAATAAGGGTGGTTTGAAGCTGTTAATATCCGCGAAAAGGCCCTGGGCTCCGTCAGTTAGTTGAAATAAGGGGGTCAAACCACCTTTATTTGCTTCGATCTTGCGAAAAGACTGAAAATAAAAGGTGCCAAAGAGCCTGTCGATTCATTGTATAGAAGTGTTAGCAGGCCGCCGTTCCAAGTGAAAAGTTACCTTCTTCTGCTCAGACAGGTTGTCCGGAATCCCTTGATTGAATAACGATTGTAAGGTAGGGGATTCCAGACAAAACTCGCCAGAAGGTAATCTTTTCCCTTTCCACTTGGTTGTCCACGATGAATCGACAGCCTCGCCAAAGACTCCTATTTGTCAGCAGCTTCAATATCTCAGCTCCAGCTATCCCGCTTCACTCAGCCCAGCGTATAAACAGGCAAACCATCATTGCCGATCGTCATTTTATATCTCGTCCCGTTTGGCGCATGGATGTAAATGCCGTCAAAATTGGATGCGCCTTGGATGAACACCGGCGCTGTCTTGCCTTCGGCGAAGTTGTCGGTCACCTGAACGTTGCTGCATGTCGAGGTGACGTGGATGCCGTATTGGTTCTGGTTGCCGGTCGGAGCTTTCGTGACCCGATTGCCCGAGACCGTTCCGTTTTTCGCCGAATTGGCCACGGTGATGCCGTGACGGGTATTGTCGGTTTCGACGGCCGGCGAGTGGATCGTATTGTCCCTGATCTGGAAACGGTCGATGGTCTGAATGTAAATCCCCGTTCGGCCGCAGCGATCGATCTGATTATGATGGATATGGATGTCGGCGGTATGGCCTTTGTTCTTATAGTTGGCGTCGGGCTCTTCCGAATAAACCGCTTCGGTCTTCACATTATGAAAATGATTGTCCCCGATGTTCGCATGGCTTACATACGAGAGCCAGATCCCGCGATAGACGTTGCGGAAGACGTTGCCGTTCACCGTCAAACGGTTTACCCACCGCATCGTAATATTGCTGCTGGTCGATACCGCCTGCTCGAACGTATTGCCCGTGATCGTCACCGACTCGACCTTGGCGTAGACGTCGTTGTCTTTCGGCCAGCCGACGCAGTAGATGTTCTCGGAAAACGTCCCCCGGAAGATATTGCCGGAAATGATCACGTTGGCCGACGATTGGGGCAGCCCTGTCTGATTGCCCGCCGCGTCCTTGGACGATTCGGTATTGCCGGCCGGATTGGACAGCATGATTCCCCGCTTGCAGTTCAGAAACGTGTTGCCGGACACATGCAATTCGTAAAATTTGAAGCTGCGCACGCCGGCGAAGGTCATCCCCTCGAACGTATTGCCTGTAATTTTGATATTGGAGTTAAACGAGTCGTACACGGCGTAATGGTTCCCGACCCCGGCCGGCCACGGCTGGGTGCCCGGTGTGCCGCTCGCTCCGAAATAACAGCCTCGGATCACGATGTTCGTACACGGAGTGCCGTCAAAGGCACCCCACTGCGAGAAGCCCGCTGACGTATGATTGGCGAGCTGGATCGCCTCCGCGTAATCGCGGGATTGGTCCGCAGAGCCGTCGCGGTATCCGAGAAACCGGCAATCCTCGATCCAGACGTTATCGCAGGCGTTCATGTCGATTCCGTGGTTCGTGACGATATCGCGAAGCTCCGTATGGCGGATCAGGATGTTGCGGCCCCGGGCCAGGCCGAAGCCGTTATAAGCGTCGGGGTACAACAGAATATTGCCTTCCCATACGCCTCCTTCGATAATGATATTGCCGTGTCCCTCATAGCCCTGGTAGGTCGCCCCATTGTCCCCGTTGACGAGGAACGAATAATCGTGGCACCGCAAAATCGTGGCGCCGGGGTGCAAAGTGAGTCGCGTATTGCGGTATATCCGTAGCGTATCGATGACTTTGTACGTTCCTTTGGGGATGATGACGTGCGAGCACGGGCCTTGTTGCGATTGATTCAGGGCGGCCTGGATGGCGGCTGTATCATCCGTCGTACCGTCCCCGACTGCGCCGAAGTCCCTCACATTGTAGAAGGGGAGCGTCTCGGCGATCAGAGCTTGAAGCGCCTCCTTGTCTTTCTCTTTGATCTTCCCTTTGCCCTCCGCCAGCTCCTTCTCTGTGTCCTTATACACGGCCCCCGCCACCGTTTGCGCGGAAGCGGACGCAGCCGTGCCGAATAAACGGTTGCCTGCCGCTAAGGCCACCCCCGTCGCGCCCATGGCGGCGAGAAGCTTTCTTCTGCTGATCTTGCGGTTCGGTTGCTGTTGTTCAGTCATCAATAAGTCCTCCTTTATGAATCAATTCTTGTCTGCCTTTTGGGGCGGCACCCAGTCTTTTTCCGTGACGACTTCGATCGTTTTGCCGTCGGAATGGAGCAAAATGTTGCCATGCAGCCCCGTGGAATACACCTTTGCGCCTTTTTTCTCCAACCGCTCCTTCAAATTCGGGCTTTGATAAATGTTTTGGCTCATGATGACGATTTGCGGCGATACGGCTTGCAGGAAGGCCTCGGAGGAGGAAGTGGACTCGCTGCCGTGATGCGGAATATCCATCATGTCGGATTTTAGCTTGTCTTTCAGCGCGGAGGAGGACAGTTCGACTTCGCGGTGCTTGTAAATATCGGCTGTGAACAGGAACGTCCGGTCGCCGTAAGTCATTTTGAGCACCATCGAATAATCGTTGATCTCCTGGGCGGAAAATGTTTTTACCGCTTCCGGGAGCGCCCCCTTCGGAGGATTCAGCACCTCGATCCGGACGCCCTCCCCCAGCTCGAACGTATCGCCTTCCTCCAGCGTTTTTTTCGGCACGCCCTTGGCATCAAGCGCTGCCATGGCATTGTTGTAAGGATTCGATTTCGGATAAGGCAGATTTTCCATGTAGAACTGCTTGATCGGAATGTCTTTCGCAACGGTCGCGTAGCCGCCGATATGATCGATGTGCGGATGCGTGTTGAGCGCGATATCCAGCGATCCGATCCCTAGCTTCTTTAAGTAGGCGACGACTTGGTTGCCAACCTCGGGCAGTCCGGCGTCGATCAGCATCGTTTTGCCGTCCGGGGACTGGATCAGGAAGCTGTCTCCGGTCAAGTTGTCGCCGGCCAGATGGAAATAACGGATCGTCAGCTTGCCTTTGTAGGCGTTATTATCGAAAATTTGATCTGTACGCGGCTCAGCCGTCTTCGGAATGGCCGGAGCAGGCGCGACTGCAGCTTGTTCCGTTTTGGCAGCGGTTCCATTACAGCCTGCAAGAAGCACCAAAACGAGCAAAGCGACGGTCCAGGCAGGGGCAGAACGTTTAAAGGTCATTGCTGAACTCCTTTCGTGATGCAGCTATAACAAAAACAGGAGGGCGATCGTGCCGTACCCTCCTGAAGTGACTTGCTGTTATGCCGGCGGCTTCGGTTTACTTGCTCGATTTGTAACGCTCGTAAGCTTGCTTGTATGTTTTCATATATTGGTCTTGGCCCATCTTTTGTACGGTGGCGACATATTTGTCCCATTCGGACATCGGCTGAGAGCCGGTAATGAATTTCGCTTCCATCTCGCCGATGTACGTCTGCATATCCGAGCCGACCGTCGAGCGGAATTCCGTCTCTTCCTCTGTAAAGTTGAAGTTGTTCCACAGCTCTTTAACCGCGAAAGGTTGAGCTTTCTTGCCAACCGCGATCGATTCCGGCAATGTCTCCGACCCTTTGAAATATTTCTCTTGGACGTAACCCGGGTAGCTGCCGCCGAGCCATGTGATATATTTGGCCAATGCCTGGTCCATTGTGAGACCGCTCGGATTTTTCGTAATTTCTTCTACAAATTCGAGCTTGCCGTCTGCCGCTTTTTTGTAGGTTTGGCCTTCAATGCCCATGAAATAAAACGTTGCGCCTTCGTCGCCGTAGAAATGATCGATCCAGCGGACAGTTGCTTCCGGATGTTTGTTTTTGTCCGTAATGACGAACGCCCCCGGCCATACCGCAGGTACTTTGACATGCGAGTAAACTTGGTCCCCGTGAGGCCCTTTCAAAGCGCCGAGTCCGATATATCCGGTCTGGTTCAGCTGAGTGGACGGGTTCGGATTAATCGTCGAGCCGAAAATGCCTTTTTGGCCTTTGGCATACAGGGCGCTCGTCTTCACCGTGAAAATCTCTTTGTCGATCAGCCCTTCGGTATACAGCTTGCGGACGTACTCGATCACTTCTTTATATTTCGGGTCGGTACGGAAGAAGCGCAGCTCGTTCGTCTTCGGATCGACGTCGACGAATTTGTGGCCCAGACCGCGGTTGCCGAAGCCCCATGCGCCCCGGATCTGCTCGATCAGCGGGTTGATGCCTTCCCCGGCGTACGGAATCTCGTCCGCTTGCCCGTTGCCGTTCAAGTCCGTTTGCTTAACCGCCTTCAAATATTGGTACAGCTCCTCTGTAGTCGTCGGCTCCTTCATACCCAGCTTTGTAAGCCAATCCTGGTTCACCCAGAACGGCGTGCCGATCAGCATCGGCAGGAAATCCGGGCTGTAAAACGACGGGAAGGAGTAGATGTTGCCGTCCGGCATCGTTAATCCCTTTTTCAAATCCGGGTATTTCTCCATCAGTTTTTTGAAATTAGGGGCATATTTATCAATCAGGTCGTTCAGCTTGATGAACGTGCCTTGCGATCCGTACTTCATCAAGTCGGAAGCCGGAACCCTAGCAGAGTAGAACGCATCGGGATAATCGCCGCCGGCCAGCGCCAGGTTGCGCTTCTCGGTCAAGTTCTCGAAGGGAACCAGCTGAAACTTGATGTTCATGTTGGACATCTTCGCATATTCTTTCCATACGAGCGTTTCCTCGAAGTTATTGCCGTTGGTTGCCGCTTTGCCTGTAAAGAAGGTGAGCGAAATCGGTTCCTTCGCGATCGGCATGCCGGACGCGTTCAGGTTGGCGATTTCCTTCGAGCCGCCTTCCTTGCCGGCATCGCCGCCGTTCCCGGATGTATTGTCGCTGCCGCAGGCGGCCAGCAGGCTGCCCGCTACCGCAACCGTCGCGGTCATGGCGATCCACCGTTTCTTGTTGTTCATGGATGAATATCCTCCCTTTTTCTCCATAGTTATTATGCGCTAATAGGGCGAAGCCCTCAATAGCCTGACAGATAAAGCGCTTTCCTGCGTTTGAAAGAGAGATGGCCTGGATGGAAAGGAGCGGTCCGGCGTGCTCCTTACCCTTTAATGGCCCCAATCATGACGCCTTTTACGAAATACTTTTGCAGGAACGGATACAGCAGAAGTACCGGCAAGTTGGCTACGATGACGACCGCGTACTTAATTGCTTCGCCCTCCATAACGCTTCTCGCATGGGAATCGTCGCCGACGCCGAGCATCTCCTGCATCTGACCCTGGATCAAAATTTCTCTAAGGAACAGCTGCAGCGGGTATTTGTCGCGGTCCGTCAAGTAGATCAGGGCGCTGAAGTAGGCGTTCCAGTGACCGACGCTGTAGAATAAGATCATAACGGCTATAATCGGCATCGATAGCGGAAGCACGATGCGGACCAGTGTGGACAGATTGGAGCAGCCATCGATGGAGGCCGCTTCCTGCATCTCGGAAGGGATGCCGTTTTGGAAAAACGTACGCATGATCAAGATGTTGTATACGGAGACGGCGCCCGGGATAATAAGCGCCCACATCGAATTAAGCATGCCGAGATTTTTCACCAGCAAGTAGGTCGGGACCATGCCGCCGCTGAAAAACATCGTAAAGACCATCATCGCCGAGATGAAGTTGCGCCCGTATAGATCTTTGCGCGAGAGCGGATACGCGGCGGCAATGGACATGACCAGATTAATCGTGGTGCCGACTACGGTATAGAAGATCGTGTTTGCATATCCGGTTAGGATTTCGTTATTTTGGAATATTTTCTGGTACCCGACCACCGTTATATCTTTGGGCCACAGCCACACTTCTCCACGCATGACCGATTCTGGGCTGCTGAATGAGGCGACGAGGACGAAGACGAGCGGGTACAAGACGATGACGCAGATGAGCGCCAGAGCGGCATGGACTCCCCAATCAAACAGTTTCTCGCCGGTGCTTTGTCGGTTCATTGCCGAATACCTCCTACCATAAGCTTGTGTCGTTCACTTTGCGGGCGATCCGGTTAACAACCACCAGCAGGATGAAGTTGATGACGGAGTTGAACAGTCCGACCGCAGCCGAATAGCTGTATTGTCCGTCGATAATGCCCTTGCGATAGACGTGCGTGGAGATGATGTCCGACGCTTGCATATTCAGGGAGTTTTGCATCAGGTACACTTTCTCGAAGCCGACGCTGAGCAGGGAGCCCATATTCAGGATAAGCAGGATCGTAATCGTCGGCATAATACCCGGCAGATTGATATGCCAGATGCGCTGCCAGCGGGTAGCACCGTCTACTCGCGCCGCTTCGTGCTGCTGCGGATCGATACCGGTTAGAGCGGCGAGATAGATGATCGAGCTCCAGCCCATCTGCTGCCATACGCCCGAGAAAACGTAGATGCTTTTGAACCAGCCCGGTTCGGTCAGAAATTCGATGGGTTCTCCGCGAATCCAGGTGATGACGTTGTTCAGCAGTCCGGTTTGCGGGGAGAGGAAGATCATCAGGATGCCGACCATAACGACCGTCGATAAGAAATGCGGCGCGTACGTTACCGTTTGCACAAACCGGCTGAACGATTTGGATCGTACCTCATTAATCATCAGGGCGAGTATAATCGGAACCGGGAAGCCGACGAACAGCTGATACAATCCGATGCCGAGTGTGTTTTTGAGGAGCCTCCAGAAATAATAGCTTTCAAAAAAACGTTCGAAATGGTGGAACCCGACCCAAGGGCTGCCCCAAATGCCTTTGGTGGCAATGAAGTTTTTGAAGGCGATCTGAACGCCGTACATCGGCACGTATTCGAAAATAATGAAAAAGGCGATGACCGGTGCGAGCAGTACATATAAGTCCCAATTTTTACGGATTCTCCTCAAAACCACCGATCGCCTCGGTTTGGTTCCGGCCTCTCTGGCTGCCGCCGGCATGGAAGTTTGTTTCGACAAGACCCCACCTGCTTTCGTTCTTTTCTTTTTGGAGCATAGCAGAGCGCTGCGGGAAAAAGTATTTACAGTTCTTTCGTTCTCTTGCGGCGGATTAGGCCGGATTAAAAAAAGATAATAACCTAAAAAAAAGCGTGTTTTGCCGCAATCGGACTTTCGATACAATAAATGAAGTACTATAAAAGACCCGGACATGCCGGAAATAAAGGGGTAGGCCAAGCTTGAAATGGGCTGCATGGAACCGTCAATCGTTAATGTTCAACATCTTCATCAGCTTCCTCGGCATCATCGTGCTGTTTTCGATTTTTAACGTGATCTCCGTTCAACTGTTCAACAAAGGGGTACAAAAAGAGATTATCCAATACAACCGCCTTATGCTGACCAATACGGCAGAAAGGTATAAAACCCACTTTGAGCGAATCAAGACGCTGCTGTTTAATTTGTACACGGATGAGAAGGTCGTGGCGTTTAACCGCCAACTGCATGTAAGCGGGGAGTCGGACGTAGACTATTTTCAGGCATCGGTCATGTTGAAGGAGCTTCGGTCCGAGGCGTACAATCCGATGTTTTATCTGAACAACATCGTCTTGTATTTCGATTCGAACTCGATGATCGCGGAGAAGGAAGGAACTGTGGATGCGGATATGTTCTTTTCCCGTTTTTATGTGAGCCGCAACTATCCGCTCTCGTACTGGAAGGAGCAATTCCGCCGGGGGGGCAATTACGAGCTTCATCCGCAAACGACATTTACGGTAACGTCGCTGAACTCGTCGTCCGGCCACGAGCTGATTCCGTTCTCGCTGCGGATGCCGTCTTCGAACTATCAGATTATCGCTTTGCTGGACGCCAAGATGATGCAGGAGGCGTTTTACGGAACGGAAGACAACCGGCAGTTTATGATTTTGCGGAAGGACGGCTCTTTGCTGTACCGTTCGTCCGAGAATCTCACGACGGAGCATATTCCGGTGTTCGAGGGCGGCAGCGGTTATGGCTTGTCTGACGGCTACTACTACTTTGTCGAGAAGGATGCCGAGGGGGGACTTACGTACGTAACGGCGGTCCCGTATGCGAACATCACGTCCAGAGTCCGGAACGCCAGCTTAACGCTGCTGCTGCTCTTTGCGGTGTCGATCGTCATCGGGCTGCTCGCATCCGTCTATTTCAGCCGGAAAATCAACCGGCCGGTGAAGCAAATGGTCACTTCGATTATGGAAAAGGATTCGGCTTTGCTGCAAAGTCCGATCCGCGAGTTCGATCTGATTCACCAGAAAATCCGCGAGCTGATGCGGGAGAAGTCGGATGTTCATAAGGAGCTGCTGGATAAACAGTCGCTGCTGACGAGTTTTTCCTACATTAATAAGCTGAAATCGATTACGTCGGATATTAATGAATGGAAAGATATCGCGGTGATGGACGAACCGTTTTTCATCGTGCTGTTCCAGCTTCACTTTAAGCTGCAGCCTGTCGCGGACAGCGAGATGAAGACGGATCGGATGTCCTATTACATCCAGGAATATATCAGTCTCGTCCTTTCGGAGAAGGTGACCTCGTCGCATACGTTTCAGATCGAGAACAACCAGATTTTGTCGTTGGTCCGGGGAGAGGTAGCGCCCGGCGAGCTGGATGAGACGTTGTCGAAGCTGAAGACGATTCTGGACCGGGACAAAGCATTTTTCCTTGTGACGATTGCGATCAGTCCGGTTTACGACCAGTCGGAGCAGTTCAATAACGCTTACCGCGAAGTACAGGAGATCGCGCAGCAGGCCAGACCGATGGACGAGACGCAACTGATTCGCGAGCGCCGCTCCGTCCCGCCCCAGCTGGCGTTCACGGTTCCCCAGGAGCAGGAGCTGTATGCGAATCTGCAGGCGGGCAACCGCCAGTTCTGCGTCTCGTTCATGGAACGGATGCTGGATCAGATGGACAAGAAGGAAGCGAGCATTCAGCAGCTGCGGCAGTTGGCCGAGGGCGTAATTGCGAGGGTGGCGAAAATATTGGAGCCGTTCGGGGAAGATGCGGATTCCTCGCTCCAGAGGCGGCAGCTGGCCGTCGTTCAACAATGCTGCACGCTGGAGCAATTCAAGCAGTTTTACGCCGAATTGTTTCATGCGGCGACGACGGTCATCCAGACCAAGAAAGAAGAGCAGGACCCTACGGTAGCTTTTGTGATGGATTATGTGGAAAACAAATTTGCCGACGATGTGTCGCTGGATATGCTTGCCGATAAATTAAATTTGTCGTCTGCTTATTTATCCGTCTATATCAAGGAAAAAACGGGGGCCAACTTCAGCGAGCATATCAATGCGGTTCGCATCCGCAAGGCGAAAGATCTGTTGTCGGATACCGATCTGAGCGTGCAGGATATAAGTGTCCGGATCGGCTACCGGAACGTAACTTCGTTTAACCGGATGTTCAAGAAGATGACCGGGGTTCCGCCCGGGGAGTACCGCAAAAGCCAGGCGATCGAATCCGGGAGCGGCAGTTCCCAAACCTGACGTTCCGCTATAGAGCCGGTCCGGGCCCGGGGCGCCTTCGGGCGAAGGCTGCGGGCTGTCAAGGATACGAGCGCTTTTGTGCAGCCGCTGTCCCCCGTTTTTTTAAGATGCGGTCGACCGTGTCGTAGGAGATGGAATCGATATATTCCAGTTCGATCGCTTTGTTCGCCAGCAGGCGCAGCGACCAGCGGCTTTTGCCTGACGGAGGCTCGCTCCGGCTCAGGGCGACGATCTGGGCCTCCAGTTCGTTTGTTACTTTTGGCGGAACGGGAGGTTTCGTCCGTTTTTTGCGCTGAATCACTTCTTGCAGGCCTTGGCGTGCAAACGTCTTGCGGATGTTCAACACCGTATTGACATGAATTTGCAGCTCGTCGGCGATTTCGACGAACGTTTTGTTGCCGCCGGAGCGATGCTCATCGGACAGGAGCAAAATTTGGGCTCGCCGCATCGTTATTTCCGGGGCCGTACCTTTGGAAACAATCGCTCGCAACATGTTGCGCTCTTCCACAGACAAATATACGGGATATTGTTTCTTCGACATGGACATTTCCCTCTTTTTCAGAATGTTTCTGCACTCGGAACGGATAACCGCTGCTTCGAACGAAGTGCTTGTATATCAATATAAATTATCGCCTCCTTTCCTAGTAGTGAGCGGTGTCATCACTTTTGTCACGTGACATTTGGATATTTATGGACCGGAAGTTGGACCTGCTCGGCCTAGCATCGGGATAACTTTTTGGAAGCGGTCAGGGGATTTACAATTTGTGGAGGGAATTGGCCGCAGGCTCGCGAATCTCTTTAATAAAGGAACACAAGTGGATATTCGCACGGTTTTTCTACGATAAAGGAGGGGGCAAATGCAATCGACGGAACCAACGTTGTCGGACCACGCCCTTAAATGGGTAGTCGATGCGGTTCATCCGGAAGCGGAGGTGCTATCGGTGGAGCGGCTTTTTGGAGGCGTTTCCTCCCCCGTTCACGGCGTTTCGCTGCGTGTAGACGGTGAGGTCCGGTACTTCGTGCTGCGGCAGATCGACAATAAGGAGTGGCTGCAGGAGCAGCCCGATCTGGTTGTGCGTGAGGCGGAAAGTCTGCGCCGGGCGGCCGAGGCTGCCGGAGTGCGGATTCCGGCCGTCGTAGCCTTCGACGAGACGGGGAGCCGTTGCGGCACGGGCTTGCCGGCTTTACTGATGACACGGCTCGAAGGCAAGGTCGTATTGGAGCCGGAGGATAGGTTCGCTTGGCTGAACGGTATGGCGCAAGCTCTTATACAGATTCATGATGTGAAGGCGGGCGATTTCCCATGGGCTTTCGCTCCTTACTGCAACGCCGCTTCCTTGGATACGTCGTCCTGGTCGAAGGTGCCGGATTTGTGGCGGACCGCCGCAGGTATCGTAACGAGCGAACGTCCGGCGTTTGCGGCGCGGTTTATCCACCGGGACTTTCATCCGGCTAACGTATTGTGGTCGGGAGGCGCCGTTAGCGGAGTTGTCGACTGGGTTAACGGGTGCATCGGCCCTGCCGGCGTCGATGTCGGTCACTGCCGCGTCAATCTGGCTCTGCTGTACGATGTAAGGACGGCTGACGAATTCCTGACGCTGTACCGGCAGCATGCAGTCGATTCCTTCGCATACGACCCGTATTGGGATCTCGTCACACTGATCGACTTCGCCTACTGGCCTCCGGAAGTATACGGCGGGTGGACGGCACTGGGGATGAAGGGGCTCACGACGGAGATGATGATCGAGCGATTGGACGCTTACTTGATCAGCCTGTTGGACCGTGTGTCCGAAACGAAGGCGTAAGCTGATCAGAGAGCGAAAGGTTAGGGTACGAGCAGCAGCAGGTTGCCGGATGGCGGTCTGCCGCTGCCCGTGGGATGATTGGCGTCAGCCGCCCCGGGCGATCTCCGCAATGCGCTCTCGAATGCGGCTATTGGTGTCCCGGTAAAGCCCGCCGTGATAGCAGACGACGGTGTCGATGTCGTATTCCGTCAACGCCAGCAGCGACCGGAGCGCAAGCGGCATATCGTGAGTTTGGCCGGCGGTGGGGCCAAGCAGACGGCCGTCCTCGACCGTTAAAGCGTCGGCGGCGATCAGCGTCCGGCTCGGCTGATGATACAGGCTGATATGCCCGGGTGTATGTCCGGGGGTACCGATTACGACAAGTCCGCCGGCGATGGGTAGACGTTCGCCGTGCGTGATCGTCCGGTCCACCGGTGCGGCCGGCGGATGGTCCAGCACGCGTTTCAGTGCGGAGCGCCACGGCTCCGGCAATTGGTCCAGCTGGGCTTGGGCTTCGGCCGTATTTTTGATCAAGCAAAGGAGGAACTACTATGGACTTCAACTATTATGATACGTTCATCACGGTAGCGCCGGACTGTCCGGCGGAGGCCGGAACGGTACCTCCGGACAAAAAAGCCGGGAAAACGAAGCCCGGTATCGAATACGAGCTGGTTTCGTCTCAGCCGTACGGTTATACGATGGAAGAGCTTATGTACGAAGTACACGTCCGGCACAAGGGCATTACCCGGGAAGAGTTGTCCGAGAGCGGAACCCGGATCCGGGACGAATTTTACTCGACGCCGAAAGCTTGCCTGCGCGCTTCGATGCTGCCCAAAAAGTACGGCTGGGGCATCCACTTCAACGGGGAGGGCAAACTGGCGCTCGTGCCGATGGAATCCCCGGAGTACCGGAAGTTTGCCGAAGGTGCGGGAGGGGACGTGAAGGTACTCGCCGCTATGAGGAACAGCAAGAAATAGCGGTTGGCTGCGGATGCCGGGACGGGGAGAATGACCTCGGAGTGTATAGTTTGACGACCGGTTTCCGTTTCATTTAATAGCAGTCCAACTTTATAACGGAAAGGTCGGAGTCTGATGAACGAGTCCGGAAAGCCGGTCGGCAAAGCGAACGATGTGGAGATCGTCAAGCTGGAAGAAATGTGCATGGTCGGATTCCCCGTTAATGTATCGTTTAAGCACGGCGATTTTAGCAAAATCGGCAAGACGAAACAGCTGTTCATGGAGCGCAAGGGCGAGATCCGGCATGCAGTCGATCCGGACGTATATTGGGCGCCCTGGTATGACAGCGAAGTGATGTTCACGTACTTCTATTGTCTTCAGGTCAGCGAACTGTCGGAAATCCCCGAGGGGATGATGGGGTTTGCGATTCCGGAGGCGACTTACGCATCGGTGTATTATGAAGGTCCTCTTCCGTGGGGACCGGACCCGTACGGGATGTTGGCTGAATACCGGAAGACGAACGGACTCGCGCCCAGGACAAGAGGGATGATTTTGGAGAAGTACCGCTTCGATGACGATTGTCAACCGGATGAATCGATAGCGATCCGGGTCTTGGGTCCGATTCAAGACTAGTTGCAGCGGGTAAGTACGCTCACGACCGTCTCTCGATCGGCATGATACCATAACTGTGCAGGAAGCCACCTCCGGCCAAAGAGCCGGGTGTGGTTTTTGTTTTTTTGTCCGTTTCAGACGTTTCCATAGTCAGGTTTCCCGCGAAAAGCGGAATATAAAGGTATATCGTTTTTTTGGTAATGAAGGAAGGTGAACCGTTTGGACGATCGCATACTGGAGAAGCTCGCCCGTCATCCGGAGAAAGGGCTGGAGCTGCTGATGAACCGCTACATGGGACTCGTGTACACGATCGTCTCCGATAAGCTGACGTCCGTATGCGACAAAGAAGATATCGAGGAATGCGTCAGCGAAATCTTTTTTGAGCTGTATCAGGCCCGAGACACGATCGACACGCAGAAAAGCTCACTCAAATCGTTCGTCGCGCTGGTTGCGAAGCGTAAAGCGATTAACCGTTACTACAAGATCATGAGCAGGAGACAGAGGCTCGCTAATCTGGAGGGCGGCGGCGGCTTTGCCGGAATGGACGAGGCGTCGGAGAGCCCGGCCGATCAGGTTGCCGGCAAGGAAACGAGGGAAGCGCTCATTGAGAGCATTCAAGCGTTGGGCGAGCCTGACTGTGAAATAATGGTCCGCAAATATTATTTGGGACAAAGCTCGAAGGACATCGCCGCGGCGCTTCGTCTAAAGGTCAATACGGTTGACAAAAAAGTATCGAGAGGGCTGGCCAAGCTGAAGTCGCTGCTGGAGGGGGTGCTGTAAATGGAGGACAAACTGAAAGCGCTGCTGGACCGGCTGGATGCCGATGAAACCGGCAAGCTGCTGGACGACGACCTGTCCGTTCCCGTCGACCGGAAAATCGCCGCACGAATTAAGGCGAATGTATACGAAAAAGCCGGCTTCCGTCCGGTCCGGGCCAGACGGCGGAGAAAGCGGCTGACGGCGGCCGCCGCCCTGCTTTTCCTGCTGGCTGCGCTCGCTTCGATGAATTTCGATTCGGTTACCGCGACGATCGGCAAATTATTCGGCTACGTTCCCGGTTACGGCATCATCGAGCCGGAAGGCGGAATCAAGTACGGAATGCAAACACCGGGCGTAACGGCCGAGAATGAGGTCTACCGGCTCACACTGAATGAAGCTATAGCTTCCGGGAATAAGATCTCGGTACTCTTCACATTGGAACGGAAGTTTACACAGCCGGATAACGGCCCTGCGGCCGAGGAGAAAGAGCGGCTGCTGAGAGAGAGATCCCAACGGCACGAGGTAACGCTGCAAGCAGGAGAAGCGGCATATAACATCAGCCATCGGGGTTGGGGCACCGGCGGTAAGTTCGACATTGTATAGGGAGACTTTATTTTGCCGGAAAGCGAGATAAAGCCCGGCACGGAGTACCGGCTTCATTATGCGTATTCCGGATTGACCATTGCCTTTACGCTCCAGTCGTATGAACGGTTTCATTCTTTGGAGCAGATCGGGCCGACTGTGGTTCACGGCCCGTTATCGCTCACGGCCGTATCGTCCCGGTCGGACGACAAGCTTACCGTTAACCTGTACCCGTACTCTACAGGGGGCTATAAGCTCAGCTCGTTTACCAAAGACCCGTATAACGACAAGCTGCAAGGCGATCTCCATCTAATCACCGATCAGGGCTCCAAGCCGTATATCCAGGACCGCTCGCCCCGTGTAGGGGTCCGCAAGCAGTTTCAGTTCGACAGGAAGGATGACGGCGAAAGCAATCCGGTGCTGCATATTCCGCATGTGACGCTGGAAAGTGAAGAAGCCGCCGCTGTAACGCTAAAAGTCCCGGCTATGGGAGAACGGCGGACGGTGAACAAGGCTTTGTCTTTTAAAGATGCTGACGTTACGGTGCTGGATACGGAAAAAGTCATGCATACGGACAGTAATAACGGAAACGTATATGAAGCGTTAAAAATCCGAATGTCCTTCCAGAACAAAAGCGACGCCTTCAAGCTCAATTGGGTATATCTGGATGTGGACGGCACTGGCGGCTTCGGATGGGAATTCGATGAAAACGGCGACGCTACGACTTATTATTTGGCACTCACCGGATCCGACAAGAGCAGTATAAAGCTGACGATTCGAAATCCGAAATACCGGATGACGGAAGGGTTTCGGATTACGCTGCAAGATTGATAGAGGAGAAATGGGCGGTCTTCCCTTGTATAAGCCCGCTCCAAACTGTCGTCATCACATATACTGATACATGCTAATCTCTCATTATGACCGGTCGGAGATTAGCAAATCAGATAGGGACGGCAGGTGAGAAGCAGTCATGTCTTTTAACAACGTGATTGTCAACGGCGGATTTGAAACCGGGTTAATGAGCCCCTGGTCTTCAGTGAACGCCGCCATCACGAACGTAGAGAGCCATAGCGGTCAATATAGCGCCCGTATACTCGGCGGTGCAGCATTCGGGTATATAGCGCAGCTTGTACCGATATCGGCGGTAGAGAAATACATGTTGAAGGCATCGTTCGCCAATGACGGAGCCGGATCTAACGCCCTGATATCCATTCAAGTATCCTTCTACGATGCAATGAACAATCTGCTTGGGTGGGGAGTTGTAGAAAATATTTATCCGGGCCGGCTGCCGAACGGGGCCGCTTCACAGTGGCTGACCTACTACACCGTGTCCACAGAAGCTCCCCCGAACGCAACTCAGGCGCTGGTGTATATAGACAAGGCGTCCACGGCCGGGTCGGCCGCTTTCCTGATCGATGATGTCCAGCTGCTGCAAGCGGAGGGAGCGCCGGGAGCAACGGGCCCAACAGGTCCGACAGGTGAACCAGGAGCCGACGGAGCCGATGGAGCGCCGGGAGCAACAGGCCCAACGGGTCCGACAGGTGAACCAGGAGCCGACGGAGCGGATGGAGCGCCGGGAGCAACGGGCCCAACAGGTCCAACCGGCGAACCGGGAGCCGACGGGGCAGACGGAGCACCGGGAGCGACAGGCCCAACAGGCCCAACCGGCGAACCGGGAGCCGACGGGGCAGACGGAGCACCGGGAGCGACAGGCCCAACAGGCCCAACCGGCGAACCAGGAGCCGACGGAGCGGATGGAGCACCGGGAGCGACAGGCCCAACAGGTCCGACCGGTGAACCAGGAGCCGACGGAGCGGAGGGAGCACCAGGAGCAACGGGTCCAACAGGTCCGACAGGTGAACCGGGAGCGGACGGAGCCGACGGAGCGCCGGGAGCAACGGGCCCAACGGGTCCGACAGGCGAACCAGGAGCCGACGGAGCGGATGGAGCACCGGGAGCGACAGGCCCAACAGGTCCGACCGGTGAACCAGGAGCCGACGGAGCGGATGGAGCACCAGGAGCAACGGGTCCGACAGGTGAACCGGGAGCGGACGGAGCCGACGGAGCGCCGGGAGCAACGGGCCCAACGGGTCCGACAGGTGAACCGGGAGCAGACGGAGCGGACGGAGCACCAGGGGCAACGGGCCCGACTGGCCCAACCGGCGAACCGGGAGCGGACGGAGCAGATGGAGCGCCGGGAGCGACAGGCCCGACAGGTCCGACAGGCGAACCGGGAGCAGATGGAGCCGACGGAGCACCAGGAGCAACCGGCCCAACAGGTCCGACAGGCGAACCGGGAGCGGACGGAGCAGATGGAGCGCCAGGAGCAACCGGCCCAACAGGTCCAACAGGCGAACCGGGAGCGGACGGAGCCGACGGAGCAGCGGGAGCGACAGGTCCGACAGGTCCGACAGGCGAACCGGGAGCAGACGGAGCAGATGGAGCGCCGGGAGCAACGGGCCCAACAGGTCCGACAGGTGAACCGGGAGCGGACGGAGCAGATGGAGCGCCAGGAGCAACCGGCCCAACAGGTCCAACCGGCGAACCGGGAGCCGACGGAGCAGCGGGAGCGACAGGTCCGACAGGTCCGACAGGCGAACCGGGAGCAGACGGAGCAGATGGAGCGCCGGGAGCAACGGGCCCAACAGGTCCGACAGGTGAACCGGGAGCGGACGGAGCAGATGGAGCGCCGGGAGCAACGGGCCCGACAGGTCCGACAGGCGAACCGGGAGCCGACGGAGCAGCGGGAGCGCCGGGAGCAACGGGCCCAACAGGTCCGACAGGTGAACCGGGAGCGGACGGAGCAGATGGAGCGCCGGGAGCAACCGGCCCGACAGGTCCGACAGGCGAACCGGGAGCCGACGGAGCAGCGGGAGCGACAGGTCCGACAGGTCCGACAGGCGAACCGGGAGCGGACGGAGCAGATGGAGCGCCGGGAGCAACGGGCCCAACAGGTCCGACAGGCGAACCGGGAGCGGACGGAGCCGACGGAGCGGATGGAGCGCCGGGAGCGACAGGCCCAACAGGTCCGACTGGCGAACCAGGAGCCGACGGTGCAGATGGAGCAGCGGGAGCAACGGGCCCGACAGGTCCGACAGGCGAACCAGGAGCGGACGGAGCCGACGGAGCAGCGGGAGCAACCGGCCCGACTGGAGCGACAGGGCCGCTGGCCACACAAAACAATGCATCCTTCTATACGCCTACCGGAGCAACTGTTGCTACAGGAGCAGACTTTGTATTATCGAATAACGGGGCTGTAAACGGAACGGCTATCACGCATACTCCAGGAACGGCTGATATTGTGCTTGATCCGGACCAGACTTATTTTGTTGAATATACGACTACCGTAACGTTGCCTGGCGGCGCCGAAGCCGTTACCGCTTTGCAAGTGGACGATGTAACCGTGGAAAGCTCATTCTCTTCGGTAACGAATGGAGGAGCGCTCGCTCTTAATCTCGTCTTAAGCGGTTCGTCCATTATTAATACTGGCGGAACGCCGGCGACGCTAACCCTGGCGAACATTTCCGGAACGGATTTCAACTTTGCCTTTACTACGGTTACTGTCGTGAAACTGATTTAAGATCAAAGAAAAAAGAACCTTGCCCGCCCGCGAACCGGGTGCGCAAAGGTTCTTTTTCTTTAATGATGAGCTTGCACAACTTCGGGTACATTTCCCCCTGAATTCTGCGAAGAGGACCCCTCCGATAACATTCCTGCGTACGGGTAGACAGGTACGGGGTTTCTCCCTCAATAAAAACAAAGGACCGAGACCAGGGCGTCTCGGCCATTGTTTATATACAAGCGGGGGTATAAAAGCAACATTTGCGTGCCGCTGCAGAATGGGGAAGTTTGCTAAACGTTAAAGCGAACCGAGCCATTCTGAACGAAGACAGCTCCCTCTGAGGCATACAAGGGTCTTCCATCTTGGAATAGGCTTCGTTTGGTCGTTTGGAAGCTTTCCTTATCTTTTGAATTTTTGCAGAAGGTCTAATATTTCTTTCTCGTTTAATTTCAATGCGGCCAGTTGCTCTTGAAGCATCGTTCCCGCTTGATCGTGAAGGGAGCTGATGCCTTTCAAAGCATTTGCGATCGCCTGCTCATCCAGATTAAAGGAAGCTACCTTGGATTGAAGTTGGCTCAACGCTTGCCCGATCGAGGAATCTTCAGGTCCGTTCCATTGCAGCGAACCGATCTGGTCCTGCACTTGTCTCAGCAATTCCTGGATATAGGTCACGTTCTGCTCGTCGTCGATCGAGTCCAGCTTCGCCTGAACTTCGCCGAGCCGCTGCATGACCGGAAGCATCGTTTGCTCGTTGATTCCTATTTTGGCCAAAACCTTCATCAGTTCTTCTTGCAGTTTGCTCATGTGAATCCCTCCCTTCTCGCAACTATACTATGTGGCAGGTGAATGAGAGGATTGGACGAGTGAATGGTATACCTGCATTATTTTTTTCAAATTTTTACGATGAACTGGATTAAGGCTGATTTCTTGACAGGGCAAGGATAGATGCCAGTTTCGGTTTCATTGCTTGGACCATACTATATGGCTAGTGGCGGGAGTTAAGAGAGGGTGCTGGTAGAGAGGGCGGGCATTCTAGGAGAGAAAAATGAAATTAAACAATCAGAGGGTGGCGGCGCATGGGCAATCAGGCAGTACTGGCAACGAAGTGGAAAACCCCAAGCTTCTGGAGCAACAAAAAAGTGTTTGTAACCGGCCATACCGGCTTTAAAGGATCGTGGCTCTGCATCTGGCTGCACTCTCTAGGGGCTTCCGTCACCGGATATGCGCTGCAACCTCCTACCGAACCCAGTCTGTATAAGCTGTGTCAATTGGACGAATGGGTGACCTCCCACACGGCGGATATTCGAAACCCGGAGCAGCTGGCAGCGGCCCTCGAAGATGCAGCTCCGGACATTGTCATTCATATGGCGGCTCAGCCGCTCGTCAGACGCTCCTACGAGCAGCCGGCGGAGACGTACGAAGTGAACATGATGGGAACGGTCAATCTGCTGGAAGCGGTGCGAGGGGCGGTTCAGAAAGGCATACCGGTCCGGGCCGTGCTGAATGTAACGACAGATAAGTGCTACCGGAACCGGGAATGGGCTTGGGGATACCGGGAAACGGACCAACTCGGCGGAAACGATCCGTACTCCAGCAGCAAGGCTTGCTCGGAGCTGATCACTTCAGGCTACCGCGAAGCGTTTTTCCCTCCGGGCGCGTACGACCGCCATCGGGTTGCCATCGCTACAGCCAGGGCGGGCAATGTCATCGGCGGTGGGGACTGGGCGAAGGACCGCCTTCTTCCGGACTGTACGCGGGCCTTGCTCCGGGGAGAGCGGATCAAGCTCCGTTATCCGCAGGCGGTCCGGCCTTGGCAGCATGTGCTTGAGCCAGTCAGCGGTTATTTGATGCTCGCCAAGAAACTGATCGAGCAAGGTCCCGCCTTTGCCGAGGAATGGAACTTCGGGCCGGACGACCGCGACGTGCTCCCGGTGGCGGACGTCGTCCGGAAGATGTGCGATTTATGGGGCGGCAGCAGCGCCTATGAGGCGGAAGAGGGGGAGCATCCCCACGAGTCGCAGCTGTTGATGCTCGACTGTTCCAAAGCGAAGCGGAGGCTGGGCTGGCATCCTGTCTGGAACCTGGATACGGCGCTGGCGAAAACCGTCGAATGGGTGAAAGCCTACGAGTCGCAAAGCGACATGAGAGCGGTCTGCCTGCAGCAGATCCAAGATTACGGGAAAGAAGGCTAGGGACATGTTGATCCGGCCTTGTGCTTTATCAGGAGTATATGAGATTACGGGAACGCCCCACCACGATCATCGGGGATATTTCACCCGGCTGTACGACCGTCAGCTATGGAGCGACTACGGCTTGGACCGGATCTGGGTTCAGGAGAACCGTTCCTACTCCAGCCGGAAAGGAACGATCCGGGGGCTGCACTTTCAGCGGCCGCCTCATGGAGAGACGAAAGTAGTCCGGGTGAGCCGGGGAGCGATTCTCGATGTGTTCGTGGATATGCGGCGAGATTCGCCTACATTCGGACAATGGGGCTCGATCGAGCTGACGGAAGACAACCACAAGATGATTTATATTCCGAGAGGGTTCGCTCACGGTTTTTGCACGTTGACGGATCATTGCGAGGTCACTTACAAGGTGGATCACCGCTACACTCCTTCTCACGAGGGAGGCATTGTGTGGAACGACGAGACGCTTCGGATCGACTGGCCCGTATCTGCGCCGATTCTCTCGGACCGGGATGCCCGGCTGCCGGCGTGGAAGGAGCTCATGGGAACGAGTGCGAACGACGAGACGAAAGGGAGATCGGGATGAAACCGCTGGTAAGCATATTGATTCCTACCTACAACCGTCCCCGTTATTTTGAGCTGGCTTTGAAGAGCGCCTTACAGCAAACGTACCCCAACATTGAGATAGTTGTCTGCGACAACAGCGATAATAACGAGACCGAGCTCATCGTGAAACGGTATCAGGCGGAGCCGAACGGATCGAAGATTCTGTATGTGCGCAATACCAAAAATATCGGTCCGATCGCCAATCAGCAGCAATGCCTGAAGCTCGCCTCCGGGGAATACGTCAACTATTTGATGGACGACGATTTGTTTCACCCGGATAAGATCGCGAAGATGCTTCCGTATTTTCTCAATAACCGGGGAGTTACGCTTGTGACTTCCCAGCGCCGGGTCATCGATAAGGACGGCAAGCCGCTGTACGTCCCGCCGATGTGGACGTTCCGGAAGCTGTACCAGACCGATACGGTCGTCGACGGGAAAGTGCTAAACCGGCTCATGATGCGGGATCAAACGAACTACATCGGAGAACCGACGACGGCCATGTTCCGCAAGAAGGATCTGACCGAGCCGTTCGGCGTCCTAATGGGACGGCAGGTCTACTATGCGGTCGATCTGGCTGCTTGGGTGGCGCTGCTGGATAAAGGGAAAGGCGTCTACATGTCCAAACCGCTGAGCTATTTGCGCTATCATCCGAAGCAGCTGTCGCAGCACAAGATGGCGGGGGAAGTCGCCAAGCTCGATCAGGAGACGTTTTTCCGCTATGCCAAGGCGAGAGGGTATATCTCGGAGAAAGAATACGACAAATACATGAAAAAAATATCGATTCCCAAAGGCCTCCGAGAGAAGGTTGAGGATTACTTGAAGAAAGGACGCTAGAGCGATGAAAGAACTATTGCAACGGTATAAGTATGCGTCCGCCGATCAGCTTCCTTCTTATTGCATCCCGATCACCGTAAACGGCAAAACGTGCGGACGCCTGCGTCCGATCACGCCGGATACGCTGCACAGCGAGGAGGAAATCCGGCTGCTGACCGAATGGCGGAGCGCCTCCGGCGAATGGTTCACGACGCAATTCCCGGTGACGGAGCATGGAACGCGCCAATGGCTCGAGCAGCAGGTGCTGCAGGCGGACGACCGGATTTTATTTTTCGTGGATGATGAGGATTGGAATCCGATCGCCCAGGTAGGCTTCCTTCACTACGATGAGGTCAAGAAGCAGTGCGAATTCGATAATTTGCTGCGGGGCCGGAAAGGGCGATTCGGCAATATTATGATCTACGCCCTGCTGGCCCTGGGGGAATGGAGCATCCGGGTGCTCGATCTGCAGACCGGCTACCTGAACGTGCTTGCCGACAACGCGCGTGCGATCGCGATCTACAAGAAGCTCGGCTTCCAGGAAGAAAAAAGAACGCCTCTGGTGAAACAGGTGGAAGGCGACGTTACGCGGTGGGTGGCCGCAGAGGACGACGATGCCGGGGGCGAAGCGCAGCGGTATCTCGTTACCATGAAGGTGCGGACGGAAGGGTTCTATGATACCTTGAAGCATATTTTATGACACGGGGAGTGACCGCTAGTGAATATCAGGCTGTTTAAGCCTTCCGTCGGCAGGGAGGAGCTCCAAAGCTTGGAAGCCAGCTTCACCGCTGCCTGGCTCGGATTGGGGCCCCGTGTCAGCGAGTTTGAGCGAAAGTGGAGCAGCTATGTCGGGTGCAGGGAGTCCGTCGGCGTCAATTCCTGTACGGCGGCTCTCCATCTGGCTTTGTCCGCTTACCGGTTTCCGAAAGGGAAAAAGGTGCTCGTGCCTGAGCTGACCTTCGCGGCTACCGCCATGGCGGCTTTATACAACGGTCTGGAACCGGTGTTCGTCGATATCGACGAGCGTACGTTATGCATCAGCCTGGAGGATCTGGACCGGAAGTACGATAAAGATTGCGTCGCGGTGATGGCAGTTCATTTTGCGGGGCACCCGGCAGAGATGGACCGGCTCGTCGCTTGGGCGAAACCGCGCGGGGTGAAGGTGATCGAGGATTCCGCGCATTCCGCCGGAGGGAAGTATAAAGGGAAGACGCTCGGAACCTGGGGCGACATCGGCTGCTACAGCTTTGAGGAGAAAAAATGCATGACGACCGGCGACGGAGGGATGATCTCCTCGGACGATGCCGAACTGCTCCAGCCGCTGCGTCATTCGCGCTGGGTGGGTATCAACAAAGATACGTGGGAGCGGTACGAGGCGAATCAGTTGAACAACCGCGATGCGAACAGCTGGTATTATGAAATATCCGATATCGGGTACAAATACAATATGAACGATATGATGGCCTCGATCGGCCTCGCTCAGCTGGAGAAGCTGGAGGGGATGAACCGCAGAAGGGAATCGATCATCAAGCAGTACACGGCAGGACTGAAAGGGTGCAACCGGGTTCGCGAGGCGCTTCCTTACCACCCCGAGCATTCCTCTTATTGGGCTTACATGGTGCGGGTCCCGGACAGAGAAGCGTTCATTCTTCATATGAAGGAGCACGGCGTCGCAACAGGGGTTCATTATATGCCGCTTACGCTGCATCCGCTCTTCATGAAGTATAAGGGCGAGACGCCTTCGGCTTACGCGATCTGGGGCGAACTCGTCACGCTGCCGCTGTTCCCCGATTTGACCGACGAGGAAGTGGCGTACGTTCTGTCCTGCATTCAGGCATATGAGGCCAAGTTCGGGTGAGGGGCGAAGGCTAGGGAAATCGATAGTAGGATGCAAAAGAACCTTCAGAACCACGATAGATGGAACTGAAGGTTCTTTCACGTCACCGAAACGAAAAGAGGGGATGAGGAGGCCGGCTCCATCCAAATTGCTCTAGCAGCGGTTAAGTAAAGATCTTTCGGAGTTCCAACCAGAACAGAAGGGCTTGAAGCTCCTTGGCGTCATCGGCAAAACCGGGCAGGCCGGCTCCGGCTTCCGTCACCATCCGGATTTTGGATAGAATTTCTTCTAGGTAACGATCGTTCGTTTTTCTGTTCCAATCGGGGATTTGCTCGACAAGCTGCTGCTTCAGCTGCCGGATTGCCAAGGTATAATCGGCTTGGTCGCCAAGAAGCCCTTTCTCTCTCGCATCGATGGTATGGTCGATCCAATCGCATAGCCGGGCCATTTGGGAAGGCGTGCTTTTGGATAATTGGCTGGGATGTTTGCGGAAGTAGCTGAGCGGCTTCGATAAGAAGACGGCATGTTTGGTCGCCAGCAAGGTGAGCCAGGAGGCGGCGTCGACGTTGTTGTAAGCGGTTTTGCCGCAGAAGGAGCCGAAAGGCTCGCTGAGGTCGGATTTGCGGAATAAGACGGTGGTCGGTTCGCCGATGTAATTGTTCCGGCCAAGCAGCATCTTCTCGCTGAGCGCTTTCCCGTTCACTTTCCGGTCGCGGATAAACTGTTTCCGGAACGCTTCGTCCTTCGGCAAAACTTCGACCTCCCGGCCGGAGTCCTTGATCATCGTCCGGCGCGAGGTGACGAGCGCGATGCTGTTGTCCTTCAGCATGTACGGGAGCATGGCGTCGATTTTGTCCGGGTGCAGCAGATCGTCGTCCATCAGAAAATTGATATACTCGCCGGTGGACAGCTCCAGACATTGCCGCTGGTTGGCGATCGGCCCGATATTTCGGCTGTTTTTTACATATTGGATAGTTCGGGAACCTTTCGCCTTCGCCTGGAGCTTCCGAACGACCTGTTCGGTCCGGTCGTTGTCGCTGTTGTCCGATACGATGATTTCCGTAGGGGTATAGGTTTGGGAGAGCGCGCTCTTTAACGCCTGCTTCAAATAATCCGGCCGGTTATAGGTGGGGATCAGGATGCTGACGAGCGGCTTCATGGGATTCCCTCCTTGTTGGTTTCGCTTTGTCCGATCCGTCCGTACGTACGGATGATCTTCCTCCGGCCTTGTCTACCACAGCTTCCAAGGCGCGTTTCCCGAATGCCACAGCTGTTCCAGATGGTTTTTGTCCCTCAAGGTGTCCATCGCGTACCAGAACCCCGTATGCTTATAAGCATGCAGCTGGCCGGATCGGGCGAGCTGCTCCAGCGGCTCTTTCTCGAAGATCGTCGCATCTCCTTCGATGGTGTCGAACACGCTCGGCTCCATTACAAAAAAGCCGCCGTTCACCCATCCTCCGTCTCCCCTCGGCTTCTCGTTGAACTGCTCTACCTGGCTGCCGGTTCCGATCGATAAAGACCCGAATCTGCCCGCAGGCTGTACCGCGGTGACGGTGGCTGACTTTCCGTGAGAACGGTGGAATTGTACCAGCTCGCGAATATTCACATTGGATACGCCGTCCCCGTAAGTAAGCAGAAACGCCTCGTCTCCGACATGCTTCTGAATCCGCTTGATCCGCCCTCCGGTCATCGAGTCGCTGCCCGTATCGACGAGGGTGATGCGCCAAGGCTCATGATTTGAATGGTGATAGCGCAGGTTGTTCTTTTTCGTGAAGTCCAGCGTGACATCGGACTCGTTCAGCAAATAGTTGGCGAAATACTCTTTGATCAGGTTTCCTTTGTAACCGAGACAGATAACGAACTCGCGGAACCCGTAGTGGGAGTATATTTTCATGATGTGCCATAGGATCGGGCGCTCTCCTATTACAATCATCGGTTTCGGTTTCACTTGCGTTTCTTCGCTGATTCTTGTGCCGAGCCCTCCGGCTAGTATGACGACTTTCATAGGTAAGCTCCTTTCTGGCTGTATTCCGTAGGATCGGAGAATCTGAAAATCAATTACAACATTATATGTAAGTACTCTCGGGTTGACAGGTACAAACTCTCATATAGCGGCGGCACAAAAGAAGAGTTAGCCGCGCCGGGCAAGGGACGGAAGCAAGGGAGGCGCTTGTCGAAGGAGCCGGGGCGGCGGGAACAGGCAGGATTCGAGTAGGATCGGGCGAGCGTAGGCGAATGTAATTCAATTTAATGAAATTTTTACTAACAGTCGTTCGTTAGTTAATGAGAATGCTATGCTTCGGCAACTATTTGGATTAGTACGCCGTCTAATAGGGTATATCTTGAAGGAGTACAGCTAGAAGGCCAGAAGGAGTGAACTTTGATGAAAACTCGATTGCGGTTTATCGCATTTGCATTATGGGCTTGCATCCTGATGGCGGTGCTCGCCGGCTGTGTGTCCCAGCAAGGGCAAGCTCCCGATCCGGCAGCCGGAACCGATCCGGACACGCCTGCTGCCTCGGCGGCCGATCCGGCCCCGGGCACGGCCAACGGGCCGGATGAGCGGCCGGGCCAGCCGGCTCCCGGATCGCAGGAGACACCCGGAACCGTTCCTCCGCGAAGCGACAACGGTGCCGCTTCGCCGGCGGTCCGGGCGGATCAGGTTACCGCCGTCCGGCTGGCCACTCCGAAGTCCGGATGGACCGGCGGAGAAGGCTGGATCGCTCGAACCGACGACGGCGGCAAGACATGGACGAGGCAGTACAGCGGAGCCGGTACGGTGAGCCAGCTGTTTGCCCTGAACGGCCAGGAAGCATGGGCGGTCGTGACGGACGGGTCGGGCAAAGGGACGAAGCGGACTTTACTGAGCACGACCGACGGCGGGAAACAATGGACCGAGGCCGGGACCGTCCCGAGCGACGGATTCCTCCATTTCGTATCCAAGACGGAAGCGTTCAGCGCCAATGCGGTGACGAAGGATGGCGGGAAGACGTGGAACGAGCTCCATGTTCCCGACCGAACGACGGGAGACGCCTACTTCCACGACGAGCGGAACGGCTGGGCGGTGGCGCAGGTGAAGGATACGATCTCGGTGCTCCGAACGACGGATGGAGGGCAGTCGTGGCAAAGCGTCATGTCGCGCAAAACGGTAGCCCCGCTTAACGGCGCCCTCATCCGTTCCGCCGGAGCGGACGACGCGTGGGTGGAGTGTATCGGAGATTCCGGGATGAGCCAGACGTCTTATTCGCTTTTTCATACGGCGGACGGCGGTAAGAGCTGGCAGACGGTGATCGCGAACTCGACGGCGGGAGGCGGGCCGGCGCCCGGGTTCCCGATCGATCATTCGAGCGGCCCGGAGAATACGGGAAGCAAGCCGGGCGCCCTGTACGTGGTCGATCCGAAGACCGCTTATATGGGCGGCCAGTGTCCGGCGTGCGACAAACCGAATACGATCGGCTGGACGACGGACGGCGGCAAAACGTGGACGAACGGGGAGACGCAGCTTGAAGGCTATGGCAATCAGCTGCTCGCGATCGCCGACGCAACGCACGGCTGGTGGATCATATCCGACAGCGCAGGGCCATCCGTGATGTACACGACGGCGGACGGCGGCAAAAGCTGGAGCAAGGTGCATACGTTCCAGGCCCAGTAACAAGCGCTTAGCAAACAATAAAGAACCTCCGGATTCCGCTGGCTGCAGGATTATCCGGAGGTTTTTGGCGTATGGCTGATTCCAGCCTGGGCTGCGATCGGCGGCAGACGTATCGTTCACAACGGTTCACAACGGTTTACAATTCGATCATTCGATCGCATAAGCGGTCCAGCAGCCTGCGCTCGTGGCTGATGACCAGCACGCCGAGCTGCCGCTCGCGGGCAATTCCAATTACGGCGCTCCATATCTGCGCTTGCGTAATGGCATCGAGCATCGTGGTCATCTCGTCGGCGATCAAGTAGCGCGTATCTGGTCCGAGCGCGCGGGCGACGCAAAAGCGCTGCAGCTCGCCGCCGGACAATTCGTTCGGGTACCGGCTCAGCCATTCCTCGGCGATGCCGAGCGAGGTGCGGAACGCCCGGTCCGGCTCCCAGCCCTCATTCAGTATGCGGCGCATGCTGAGACGGGGGTTCACGGCTTTCTCCGGATGCTGGAAGACGAGCTGGACCGGATGATAGCCCGATTCTGGGAGCGCCTGTCCGTCCAGCCGGACCGTTCCTTCGTGCGGCTGCTCGTATCCGGCCAGCATACGTGCCAGCGTGCTTTTGCCGCGCCCGCTCGGACCGGCAAGTCCGACGATCTCCCCTCGTTCCAAGGAAATGTCTATACTGCGCAGCACCCAGGGACCGCTGCCATAGCGGAATCCAAGATGGCGCCCTTCAAGTGGCATGGAAACACCTCGTCTTTCCTTCGCGAAGAACCCGCATCGGAGGTCTCTCCCGGCTGCATTCGGCGGTGGCCAGCGCACAGCGCGGGGCGAACAGGCAGCCGTCCGGCAGCTCGCCCGGCTGCGGCTGGCTTCCGGAGATAGGGAGGAACTCGTTTTGCGGCAGCGCCCGCCACAGCGCCCTGGCGTACGGATGGCGCAGACGCTGCCCGTTGTCTGCGAAATCTTCCGCGGCTGCGATCTCGACCGTCGTCCCGGCGTACAAGACGGCCACGCGGTCGGCGACGTGCAGCGCCGACTCCAGATCGTGAGAGATCAGCAGCACCGCAGCGCCTTGATCGGCCAGCTCCCGCAGCGTGCTCAGCGTCTCCTGCACGACCGCCGGATCGAGTCCGGGCGTCGGCTCGTCGGCGATGAGCAGCGAAGCACCGCTGATCGTCGCGGTAGAGACGAGCACCCGGCGCGCCATGCCGCCAGACAGCTGGTGCGGGTACCGGTTCTCGGCATCCGACGGAAGCCGGAACCGCTCGAACGACTTGCGCTGCTCGGCCAGCGGATCTCCGGTTCTCACCGAGCTGCGCACTTGAGCGCCGACCTTCATGAGCGGGTCGAGGAAGTTGACGGACTGCGGGACGAGCGCAATTTCCCGTCCGCGCAGCTGCTCCTGCCGCTGTGCAGTCAGCACGTCCCCGTCGTAGCGGATCGTTCCCGACATCGAAGCGTTGGACGGCAAGATGCCGAGCACGGCGTGCGCCAGCAAGCTTTTGCCGGAGCCGCTCGACCCGATGACCGCCACGATCTCTCCCCGGTCGACCGACAGCTGGACGCCTTGCAGCACCTGGAGCCGGGTCTGCTTGAAGCCGCGCGTATATTGCATGAACGAAACGGACAGGTCGTCCACTTCGAGAATAGGCATACGGTTCCCTCTCCTCTTGGCCGAACCTTTCGGTGCCAGATTGTATTACGGCCGATCTTTACGGCGGAGCGTCAAGGCGACCGGTTATTCGTGCATCCGCCGGGGATCAAGCAGCAGCCTCAAATTTTCTCCGGCCATATCGAACGCGCGTACGATCAATAGCAGGCATAAACCTGGGAAAAAGGCGAGCCACCACATGCCCGTAGACAAGTAACGCATCGATTCCGATAAAATAATGCCGACGGCCGGCTGATGCGGAGACAGCCCGAGCCCGATAAACGTAATCGCCGCCTCGTGCAGAATCGCATGAGGGAATACGAGCAGCAGGCCGGTTAACAGCTGCGGCATGATATGCGGCATCATATGGCGGGTGGCGACCCACCAGCGGGACTTGCCCATCCGGCGCGAGATCAGCACATATTCCGCCGTGCGGAGCTGCAGCACTTCGGCGCGGATGACACGGGCCAAGGTCGGCCAGTGCGTAAGGGCGATCCCGATGACGACGCCCTTTATGCCGCCGCCGAATACGAAGGCAATCAGGATCAGCGTGACCAGGTGCGGAACGCTCAGAAACAAATCGATCAGCCAGCTTACGACCCGGTCGGCCGCTTTGCCCATGGCGGCGGCCAGTCCCATCAAGGCGGCGATGACAACGCTTGCGGCCGCGGCGGTCATCCCGACGTTGATGCTCAAGGCCAGCCCTTTGATCGTGCGGGTGAACATATCGCGCCCGAGCCAGTCGGTTCCAAATAGATGCGCCGCCGACGGCACCGAATTACGCAGCTCCAGCCGGGTGGCGAGCGGGTCCGCGCTCATGAGGCTGCCGGCCGTCCAGACGGAGACGACCAGCAGGCCGGCCAAGGCGACGGCGCCTAACGCCCGCTGCCTCCGGTTGAACCGGAAGCGGGACAACCGGGAACCGGCCGCGGCTTCCGCTCCGGGATTTACTTCGTGAATATTCATGCAGGCCGCCTTTCCCGAATCCGCGGATCGATCAGACGATAGAGCAGGTCAGCGATCAGATTGCCTGCGAATACGAACAAGGAGCTGAACAGGACGATGCCGAGCAGGAGCGGGACGTCGCCGCGCAAGCCCGCTTCCACCGTCGCCTGCCCTAGACCGGGATAAGAGGACACTTGCTCCGCCAGCACGGCGCCGCCGAACAGCTCGCTGAACGCGGCGAAGTGAAGGGACAAGGCGGGCAGGGCAATATTGCGCAAGCCGTGGCGGCGGAACAGCCGGAACCCGCGCTCGCCTCTGGCCCGGGCGAACAGGATGTAGTCGCTGCCCAATACGTCAGACAGCTTCTGCCTCGTATGAAGGGCGATGGGGGCAATCCCGACGATGCTGAGCGTCAGCGCAGGCAGCAGCATATGTTCCAGCCGGTCGCTCCAGGTCACCTGTTCGGCGAGCACCCCCGCCGGCGTCCCGAGTCCGACCGGGAACCAGCCGAGCCAGACGGCAAACACCATCAGGAGCAGCAAGCCCATCCAGAACGTCGGGGTGGAAGCGAGCGTGTAGCAATACCACTTGATCAGCTTGTCCGGCCAGCGGTCCTTGTTCATGGCGGCAATCACGCCGGAGGCGAAGCCGAACAGGCCGGCCAGCAGCCAGGAAAGGCTCATCAGCCATAGCGAGCTCATGAACCGCTCGCCGATGACTTCGGCCACCGGCTGCCGGTACATCATCGAAGTGCCGAGGTTGCCCTGCAGCAAGGCGGAAGCCCATCCGGCGAACCGCTCCAGCGGAGGACGGTCGAGCCCCCAATATTCCGCGATCAGCTGCCGCTGCTCCGGACTGACCCGCATCATGTCGGCGCCGACATACGCCTGAATCGGATCGATCGGCGAAGAGCTGACCAGCACGAACGATACGATGCTGATTGCGGCGAGCAGCGAAAGAAGACGGATTAGCTTTTGCAGAGTGTACGATAAGGTGCGAACAACCATGGTTCCAGTTTCCTTTCTGCGGTTCGAGGCCTTACTTCGTCCATTTCCATTCCTCGATATTGTCGGTTACCGGCCAGCCGTGTCCGTGAGGATGAATGCGCTGCTTGCCGATGCTCAGGTTCTCCTTCACGACATACACGTGATCGATGTTCACGAGCCATGCCCATGGCGCGTCCCCTTGAGCGCTTACGCCGGTTGTGCCGTCCCATTGCGCTTTCTTCCAATATTCCATCGCTTCGGCTTCATTCGTCGCTCGAAGCGCCTTGGTCATCCATTCGTCGACGGCCGGATTGCCGTAGAAGCCGGTATTGTAATACTCGACGCCTTTGTACTTGCTGCTGTACAGGTTGTACATCTCCAGCGGATCGTTGCTGCCCCAGCCCATCAGGATGGCGTTGGCATGCATCAGCTTGCCGATCTCGTCCCAGCTTTTGCCGAGCACGTCGATCCGGATGCCGATCGGCTTGATCATGTCGGCGGCGGCGAGCGCAAGCGATTGGCGGGTTACGTCTCCGGACGGATAGATCAGCGAGAATTGAGCCTTAAGCGCCCCTTTCTCGAGAATGCCGTCTCCGTCGGCATCTTTCCAGCCGGCATCCGCGAGCATCTTCTTCGCCGCCGCGGGGTCGGCGTCTGTTACCGCCGCGCTTGGATTGTACCAAGGCAGTCCGTCGTTCACTGTATACGCCGGCGTTCCGTAGCCTTCCAGCACTCCTTGGATGAGCGCTTTCCGGTCGATCGCCGTATTGATCGCTTTGCGAATGGCCGGATCGGCGGTGACGTCGTTACCGACCGGGTAGCCGTCCTTCGTCTTTTCTCCAGATTTCACATACGGGAAGGCGATTCCGCGATTGTCCACCGTACGGACGGCTTCGACCCGCATGCCGTTTACTTGCTGCTTGCTGAAAGCGGCCGGGATGTAGGAAATATCGACTTTGCCCGCCTTGGCGGCAGCGAACGCGGCGTCTTCGCTCAGAAACAGAAACGTCAGCTTTTTGAAAAACGGTTTGTCGCCGTAATAGTCCGGGTTGGCTTCGACGATGGCCTGCTGACCTTTATCCCACTGTACGAGCTTGTACGGTCCGGAGCCGATCGGCATCGAGGCATAATCTTTGCCATGAGCGTGCTTCGGCACGATGCCCGTCGATACGAGCTGGGTAATAAACGTCGATTGCGGCTCCTTTAACGTAAATTTGACGGTGTAGTCGTCCCCGGCATCGATGCTTTTGACATGGGTCAGGTCGATGATCGAGCCGTTTGCCGCTGCTGTCTCGAACGTATATTTCACGTCGGCGGAAGTGACGGGCTTGCCGTCGGAAAATTTGGCGTCTTTGCGCAGCTTGATCGTCCACTGGGTGCCGTCTGTGCTTACCTCGTAACCGGTAGCCAGATCGTTTGCAATCTTCATGTCCGAGTCCCGCTTCAGCAGTGTGCTCTGGAATAACGGCGAGCCGTACCGGCCCCAACCGGTCGTCGGGTCGAACCCGGCTTCAGGCTCGGCGCCGACGGCGAGCACGAGCTCGTCCTCCTTGCGGGCGCCGGAATTGTCCCCGGAGAAGCAGCCGGCCAGCACGAGGCAGGCGAGCAGCGCCACGAGGACGGTGTGTACAGATTTTCGTTTCAAGACGGTTCCCTCCATCTGTCCCTCTATTTTCGTAACACGTTTTATCGACATTGTAACACAAAGGTCGGAGGAGAATAAGAGCTTTAACAAAATTTTCTTGCTTCCATGAAAGACGAATTAAAAAAGGAGACCGCCGGGCCAGCTCCTATCGCCGAACAGACAGAATCCTAGTGTTCCTCCTCCCTATAGCCAAGTATAAGCTGCGGAAAGACGGGAAATAGAGAGGCTGGTTCGTGCACCAACGTTTCTTTGCAGGAAGCTGGAGGATAGGAGGGATAAGAGCGATGTGCACCCCTTATTGGTCTCAAAGTCGGGTTGAGCGGAAAATAAGAGCGGTTTGCAGCTCCAATATTCCCCCGAATGCCCTGCTGCGGCGCAGAACGGGTGAAATAAAAGGTGCAAACCGCTCTTAATTGTAAAAATGATAGCGACGGCGCCGGATTAAGAGGTGCGAACCGCTCTTATCGTTAGGCGGCATTTGCGGGAACTTATAAGCGCTCCCTATTGGCATCCGTACTTCTATGAAATCTTTCGAGGTGATCTGCCGGACGGTTACGATTCGGATGTGCCTTGGCCGGGAGGATGCTCGTGTTCACCTGCAGGGGAATGCGTCCCGGAATGATCGCGATTGTCAGGGGCATGGTGATCATGGTGGTTATGCTGATGGTGATGATGATGATGATCGTGATGGTCGTGATCATGATCGTGGTCATGGTCGTGATGGTGGTGGGAGTGACCGCCGTCGCCCGGCTCCTGCCCGTCCACATAAGTAACCGACAGCTCGCAGTACAGTACGCCGCGCTGCACCTGAATTTGCGCATGCAGCTCTCTCAGCTTGGCGAGGAGGCCGCGGACCGCAATAATTTCGAGACACTGGTCGCGATTCATATGGATGTGCATGTTCGATATAATTTGCCGGTGAAACCGGTGCTGGAGGTCCATAAGCAGCAGCGGCAGCTCCCGTACGTCATGATCGTACACCATCACGATCGTTCCGGCGACGATCTGCTCGGGCAGCAGACGCCCCGGCTGCAGCAGCGCCTTGCGCACCAGATCGCGAATCGCTTCGGAGCGGTTTGTATAGCCTTGCTCGGCTGTGTACTGATCGAACTGCTGGATTAATTCGGACGGCATCGAAACGCCGAATCGGACCAATTCATCTTTATCGGCCATAAATTCCTCCAATTAAGCCTGTTTACCCTAAATTGTAGCACAAATGGAGCCGCTTCACGAGAAACCGCCTCGCGGCGCTGCTCGGACAAACGCATCTACAAAAATAAAAAAACGGTTGCGAACCGTTTCGTCTCATGTTATTATCCTACTTAGCACATCGGAATAGTAAAGTTAATATTCCTCAACCGGACAGCCGGAGAGACGCTTGTAAGTAATCAAACAAGCCGTCTTTCCGGCTGTTCCTGTTTGTTAGAGCAGCGAGGGATTCGCTTTCAGCGAAGCTGAAGCTGACGCAACCTTTTGCCCGCAAGACCGGCTTGCCCCGCACACGGTTTTCCGCTGTGGAACGAACCTTGGCACGCACATATTTATCGCTAGAGCGATTTGTCATCTAGCAAAGTTATCTCTTTTTGCCCGCAAGCGCAGCGCCGGCTTGCCTGCACACGGGTTCCCCGCTGCGGAGCGAACCCGAATCGAACCTTTTCATCTACCAAGGAGGCGTACATCCCTATGTTATACCGCAAATTAGGAAGAACCGGCCTGAAAGTGTCGGAGGTCAGTCTGGGCACGATGGCGTTCGGACGATGGATCGACGAGAAGACATCGGCGGAGGTGCTGGATACTGCTCTGGACGCAGGCATCAACGTCGTGGATACGGCGGATATTTACGGCAAAGGAATGGATGTTGGGGACCCGAACCAAAGCGGCCAATCGGAAGAGATCCTCGGCAAGCTGCTGAAAGGAAAGCGGGACCGTGTCGTCCTGGCGACCAAAGCCCATGCCCGCGTAGGAACCGGAGTCAACGACGAGGGGCAGAGCCGGTATCATCTGTTCCGTGCGCTGGACAACAGTCTGAGAAGGCTGCAGACCGACTATATCGATCTGTATCAAGTCCATCATTTCGATAAAGAAACGCCGCTGGAAGAAACGCTCGGCGCGCTGGACGATCTCGTCAAGCAGGGGAAGATCCGGTATATCGGCTGCTCCAACTACGCGGCGTGGCAGCTCGCCAAAGCTCACGGCATCAGCGCCGTTCACGGCTGGAACCGGTTCGAAAGCGTGCAGCCAGAGTACAGCCTCATCACGCGCGGCATCGAGCGGGAGCTCATCCCGTTTGCGGAATCCGAGAAAGTCGGCATCATCTCGTACAGTCCGCTCGGCAGAGGGATCTTGACCGGCAAATACCGTCAGGGCGAGGCGCCCCCGGCCGACTCGAGGCTTGCGGCAGGCGAGAAGCGGCTGGAGCTGCTGCTGCATTCCAATCCCGCTTACGCCCTGGTGGAAGCGATTCTTCCGCTGGCCGAGAAGCGGGGGTGGACGCTGGCCCAATTTTCGCTGGCATGGGTGCTGAGTCATCCTTATGTGTCTTCCGCGATTCTCGGCGCATCGAAGCCGGAGCAGATCCAGGATTCGATCCAATACGCGGATCAGCGGTTGACGCCGGAAGAGCTGAGCAAAATCGACGCCATTTCCCGCAAAGTCGGCCTGATTGTTTAAACCTGTGATCATCACGCATACCAACCTAGGAGGAACCTCTCATGAGCATATCCAAACGACAACTGCATCTCGGCCTGTTTCTGTTCTCCACCGGCTACCATCCGGCAGGCTGGAGGCTGCCCGAGGCGGTCACAGGCGGAGCCTTCGACCCCGAATTTCTGAAGCAGGTCGCCCTCAAGCTGGAGCGGGCGAAGTTCGACTTCTTTTTCCTCGGCGACCGGCTCGCCTCCAGCGCGGATGAGCAGTACACGTTTCCTTCGCAAATGATCCGGCTGGAGCCGTTCACGATGCTCTCCTATCTGGCAGCCGCGACGGAGAAAATCGGATTGATCGTAACCGTCAATACGACCTATGCGGAGCCGTACCACGTGGCCCGGATGACCGCGTCTCTCGATTATTTGAGCGGCGGGCGGACCGCCTGGAACGTCGTAACCGGCGCGGATACCCGGGCGGCGCTGAACTTCAGCCGCGAGAAGCATTGGGACAACGCCAAACGTTACGATTATGCCAACGAGTTTGTGGGGATCGTGAAGGAGCTTTGGGATTCGTGGGAGGACGAGGCGTTTATCCGGGATAAGAAAAGTGGCGTCTTCGTCGACGAAAGCAAGGTCCATGCGCTTAACCATGTCGGGGAACATTTCTCGGTAGCCGGGCCGCTGAACGTAGCCAGGCCGCCGCAAGGGCAAATCCCGCTACTATCCGCCGGCACCTCCGAGCGGAGTCAGGAGCTGGGAGCCCGGTTTTCCAGCGCCATTTTCACAGGCGAGATTTTGTTGGAGGAAGCCAAGGCCTTCTACGCCGGGATCAAAAGCAAGCTGGCCAAATACGGCCGCACACCGGAAGAGCTGTCGATCCTGCCCGGGCTGGTGCCGCTGGTCGGCCGCACGAGCGAGGAGGCGCGCGCTAAATATGAGGAGCTGAGTGCCCTGCTCGTCACGGATTATAACCTGGCCCCGCTGTCTCAGCGTCTCGGCATCGATTTGACCGGTTTGCCGCTCGACGGACCGCTGCCGGATGTGTCGCAGTCGAGTCACCCGGGCGATAAGGCCCAGCGTCTGGTCGCTCTGGCGCAAAGCGCTTCCGGACGCGAGGACATCACGGTTCGCGAGCTGTTCCATTACTTTGCCGCGACGGCGAGAGGCCATCTGCTTGTGGTGGGCAATCCGGCCGAAGTCGCCGATCAGATCGAGACATGGTTCGTTCAGGAGGCCGCCGACGGATTTAACATATGCCCTCCGTACATGCCGGGAGGACTCGATTTGTTCATAGAGCTGGTCGTGCCGGAGCTGCAGCGCCGCGGACTGTTCCGCACCGAATACGAGGGAAGCACGTTTCGGGAGCACTTCGGCCTGGCGCGTCCGGACAACCGGTTCGCCAAGCAGGCTGCTCTGCAGGGAGCCGCGGAATAACCCGCCTGATCATCGTACCGTACGAAGTGGGAGAAACGAGGGAAATGTATGGGCAACGGGAAAGCCGCCCGTTACGGAGGCGGCATCATCATCGGTCAGATCGCGCTCCTGCTGCTCGGTCTGGGACTCATTGAATATATCGTCCGGGCGGGAATCGTCGGCAGCTTGTATGTGCCGGAGCCGACCCGGGTTGTGCAGGAAATCGCCGCTCTGTTTACGAAAGGCGAGCTGTTTCGGCATCTGGTCGTCACTTTGCAGGAGTTTGCCGCCGGATACGTGCTGTCCGCACTTGCGGGGATCGGGACCGGGATGTTCCTCGTGCTCGTTCCGAATGCCGAAACGTTCTTCCGACCGTTTCTTTCGGCGCTGCTGGCCATCCCCAAAGTGACGATCATCCCGCTGCTGATGCTGTGGCTCGGGATCGGACTGTCCAATAAGATCGCCATCGTCTTTTTGTTCTGCTTTTTCACGATCGCCTTTAATACGATTACCGGAATCAAACAAACGGCGGAACAGCATCTGAAGGTAGCCCGTGTGTTTGAGGCGACGAAGTTTCAGACGATCTGGAAAGTCATCCTGCCGTCCGCCGCTCCGACCATCTTCGTCTCGTTGAGGCTGTCGGCGGCTACCGGACTTGTAGGGGCGCTGTTCGGGGAAATGACCGCATCGAAGGAAGGGATGGGCAACCTGCTCATTCAAGCGACATCCGTGTACGATACGGCCAAGGCGTTTGCGATCATTACGATCATCACCGTCGTATCCGTGCTGATCATCGCGTTCATCGATACGCTGGAGAAAAAAGTCGTGCTCAAATGGAAGTCTGCCTAATACCATCATTTGATTCTATCAGAAGGAGAAAAAACCATGATCAAACACAAATGGAGGGGCGTCCTGCTTGCAAGTATAGCTGCCGCGCTGATACTGTCCGGCTGCGCGGGGAGCGCCGCCAAAGGGAACGGCGGGGAGACGGCTTCGCCTGCTTCCGCTCCCGCATCTGCGGACAACGGAAAGCTGCAGAAAATCCGGTACTCCCCACTTAGCGGCGTCAGCGGCCTGGCCGTGCGTTTCGGGGCGGAGAAAGGTTTCTTTAAGGAAGAGGGCCTCGACGTCGAATTCATTACGACTAAAAACGCCGTTGAAGGATTAACGAGCAAAGATGTCGATATCGCCGATGTCCCTACGACGACCGCCATCATCGCCGCGGGCAAGGGCGCCCCGATCAAAATCGTCTCCTCGATGTTCCGGACGAAAGGACCGTTTTACTTAATCGGGGCTCCCGGTATTAATAGCGTCGAGGACTTGAAGGGGAAAAAAGTCGGCGCCGGCACGTTCGGCAGCGGTCTGGACGTCTACACGCAGACGATTCTCCAGAAACACGGGCTCCGCAAAAACGACGTAGCCTACGTGGCCAACGGCGCGCAGGAAGCGGCTTACGCCAGTCTGCTGACAGGCCAGGTCGATGCGACGATCATCCACGAGCCGTTCGCCTCGCTGGTGGAGATTAGCGGCCAAGGGAAGCTGCTCGCCAAAGGCTGGGACTATCTGCCGAATTTCCATACGGGCGTACTGGCCTCGCGCAACGATTTCATCGAGAAGCATCCGGAACTGATCGAGAAGCTGCTTCGCGCCTATTTCAAATCGCAGGAATATGCGAAAAGCCATTTCGACGAGTACCGGGCGTACTTCCTGCAAAATGTCAAAGTGGATGAGAAAGCTGTGGACAGTGCCTTCAGGCGCGAGGACGTACTGTGGGAGAACGATCCGAACGTCGATTCGAAATCGCTGCTTGAAACGCAGCAGATCCAGGTCGATCTGGGCTTCCAGGACAAAGTGTACGACGTGGATAAAATCGTCGATTTGCGGTTCATACCTAAAAAGTAAAACGATCTGGAGGCGGGGTGAAAGTATGGCCGGATTCTCGATCAACGCAGTGTCGAAAGTGTTCGGAGGGACCGTCCCGACCGAAACGTTGTCGAATATCGACCTGACGATCGAAGACGGGGAATTTCTCAGCATTCTCGGTCCGAGCGGCTGCGGCAAGAGCACGCTTCTCGAAATATTGGCCGGGCTGCAGCTGCCGTCGTCGGGAGAGGTGCGCTTCGGCGGCAAGAAGCTGCAAGGGCCGGGCATCGAACGGGGTGTCGTGTTCCAGGACCCGTCGCTATATCCGTGGCGTACGGTGTTCCGGAACGTCGAGCTGGGCCTCGAGCTTCGCGGCGTTCCCAAAGCGGAGCGGAAAGCGGCGGTCCACAACTATTTGGACATGGTCGGGCTCCAAGGGTTCGAGCACAAATACCCGCACCATCTGTCTGGGGGGATGAAGCAGCGGGCCGGCATCGCGAGGGCACTCGCGGGTGATCCCGAGGTGCTGCTGATGGACGAACCGTTCGGAGCGGTCGATCATTTGACCCGCTTGCAGCTGCAGGACGACTTGCTGAACATCTGGGAGGCGGAGAAAAAAACGGTCGTGTTCGTTACGCACGACGTATCCGAGGCCGTATTTCTAGGGGACCGGGTCGTGCTGCTGTCGCCGAGGCCCGGCCGGATCAGTAAGATTTTCCACGTTCCGGGCGGACGCCCCCGCAAGCGCGACGATCTCGAGCTGCTCAAGATTCAGAGCGATATTTACGCGGTCATTCACGATGTGAAGACGCAGGAGCATTTGGAATATGTGATCTAATGGAAGGAGCAATGAGGATGCCGGGTTCGAATCTTGTAAAAGCGGAGTGGGTACAGGCCCGTCTGGAAGCGGGAGAGGAAATCGTCATCGCCGACGTGCGATTCTCGCCCAAGGATGCCCTTCACGGGCGAAGCGCCTATGAGCGGGGACATCTTCCGGGTGCGGTGTTCGTCGATTTGAAAGCGGATCTGGCCGATCCCGCGGGCGAGCACGGGGGCCGGAGTCCGCTGCCTACGCCCGAGCGGCTGGCTCGGACATTCGGTGGTCTGGGCATCGGGAAGTCGTCGACGGTCGTCGTTTATGAAGACGGCAACGGTCCGGCCGCGGCCCGGCTGTGGTGGGTGCTGAAATATACGGGAGCGGACCGCGTCCATGTGCTGGACGGCGGCTACGACGCCTGGGTGGCGGCAGGACTGCCGGTTTCGAGGGAGCAGCCGGCTCCCGAGCCCCGCGAATTCGTGCCGGCCGTGCGGCCCGAGCTGCTCGCCGGTGTGGACGAGGTGCGTGCATCATCGGAAGGCCGCCGCACCGGTACGGCGCTCGTCGATTCGCGCGACGCCCGTCAGTATGCGGGCTTGGAAGCGCCGTTCGATCCGGTCGCCGGGCATATACCGGGCGCGGTGAACTATTTCTGGAAGGACGTGCTGAATGAGGACGGCAGCTGGAAGTCCCCGCAGCAGCTGCGCGACCGCTTCGCAGAGCTCGGCGCCTCGGACGAGATCATCGTCTACTGCGGCTCGGGCATCTCGGCGACGCCGAACGTGCTGGCGCTGGAGGAAGCGGGTTTTACGAATGTAAAGCTGTATGCGGGAAGCTGGAGCGATTGGATTAGTTATGAGGAGAATCCGATTGCGACGGGGGACGAAGACCAGGCTTAAGCAGAAATACAGGTTGTGACTCGAAGTACATCGTTCATGTGGCGATGTACTTTTTTGTGTAATGCAGGGGGATATTTGTTTAGATTGCATCATAAATAGTGCGATTAGTATTCGTCCTAAACGTCCATTGCCATCTAAAAATGGATGAATAGATTCGAATTGCGCGTGCAGAATGGCTACTTTTAGAAGAGGATGAGTATCCTCATCTAAAATAAATGCTTTGGGGTGATCTCGGAACGGATAGTCGGTAGGAGCGTATGATCAGCTATCCGTAATCGTCTTTCCGAACCGCGAAGCACCCCGGCGCGCGGTGCTCGGCGCGATATGACGGTTGGTCAACCAAGGCTGGAGTGAGTCCAAGTCGGTTTGCCCCGGCCGACCTTTGATTCTGTATGATTTTTCGCATAGAATATTTCAAATCCATGCAAAATGATAAATTCTATATGATTATTCATACAGATTCATTAATTTTGCCTACTCGGAGAAAAATATATATGATTTTTCATATACAATCGCACGATCGCTCCACAATCAGACCAAATCCGGACTTTGGATGGAACCTACATACTCATAATAAATGACCCGCCCGGACACTCCTCTCGCTACAGCTCGAAACTTCCCCTTATCCACCAGTAGGCGACAGTACTTAATGACCGTCATCGTATGCAGTTCCAATTCCCTTGCCGCCTCAGCAGGGCGAATGACACGGTTGTGGCGAATGGCAGTCCGCATCAAGTCCCGTTCGATTTTGGAATAACACCTCGTAACCGTTCGTTTAGCTCCGGAATCCGCCGACAGGTAGGGGGATAGAATGCTCCGCAATGCAGAAAGAACGAACGAAGGATTCTCTTTTAGCTCATCCAGAGAGATGTAGTAGACCGAGCAGTCTTGAGCCTGAAGAAAAAGCCCCCGGTTGAGATCCCTTCGATACTTGGTTCGGTCCGTACCGTGGGAACCAAAGTCCATGATTTCAAAAATAATCCGTACCGCTCCTACAACCCACATAAAATCCACAAAGTAAGAGCGTCCCCGCCAGTCCTTCACCTCATACTCGGGGTGGATCCCGTGAAAGTGACCGGCAAGCGGCCACCAAATTTGCTCAGCGAACAATCGATTTCCGTAGCCGTGGCCCCGTCTTAGAGCGTCGAGACGTTCCCCTCTTCTTCGCTTTAGATGATCGCGTATCCAGTTCTCGTGTTCCAATTGGAAGCCCATTCCTCGATCCCTCCCCTCGCATATTCGGTTGATACAAGCCTAAAAACCCCGATTCCTCTCCGGTTAGAAAGGAAGCGGGGCATTCTTTGCCGCTTGGCTGCTGGTTGATATTCATAGTGTGACACAAAGTTTTCAAGAGCGCAACAAGTTAAGGGGAGAGGGAAAGGGTTATACGAATCGAATCTGTACAGGCCGTTGGCGCGCGTGTACAATCTTTCATGATAGATGGGCACGGGGAACGCTGACGGTTCAAGAAGAGGCCGGATCAGGACAAGCGAACGGCAAGCTGAGATGAAAGTACAATGGCATAAGGAGAGGCAAAGCATGATGAACGTATACGGTGCCGATCACCATCTATTGGTACTAACTGACACCATCGATGCCGATATTCACAAACATTTGTTTTTGCAAGCGACGATCTCCTTGCAGGATACGTTTGAGATGGAAGTGGAAGGCACGCTTCGCACCTGCGGCGGTATCGTTCTGGATTCCAATGTGAGCCACCGCCTGGACGGGCAAGGCCAGCCGCTGCTGCTGTTGTTAATGGACAGCACCTCCACATTGGCGGCGGGCTTTAAGAAACAGATCGGCGATCGCGGATACGGCGTATTTCCGGATGAGAAGGCGGCTGCGGCCGCTGAGTTTGTGCGCAGCTTCAGTCATACCGTTGCGGACAGTACCGCCTATAACCGTTTCCTGACGCAGCTCCTGGAACTGCTGGGCGTCCGTTATGTTCAACCGGCTATGGCCGATCCGCGCGTTCTGGAGTTAATCGGTATATTAAAAGAAGGGGAGAGCGACGACCACTCCGTCCGTTATTTTGCCGGGAAGCTGGGCTTGTCCGGCAGCAGATTATCTCATCTGTTCAAAGAACATACGGGAATTCCGTTAAGCGGCTATATTCTGTTAAGCAAGCTTCAGAAGGCGATTTATCTGATTTTGAACGGGATGTCGATTACAGAAGCAGCATTGACCGCGGGATTTGACAGCCCCTCCCATTTTGCCGCCGCAAGCAAACGGCTGCTCGGGATGACGCCCAGAGATATTCGCAAAGACAGCGTCTTTTTGAAAGTTTCTTACGCGCACGAGACGGTATAGTGGGGGAAGGAGGTGTTCCCCGTGAGAACGTATACCCTGGAAACGGCTTTGCTTAACTACTCGCATCCCCGTATTCGGCAGTTGATCCGGGCGAAGCAGTGGGATCGCTTGGCGCCGCCCCAACAAATACTCGACATTTACAACTATGTCCGCGATGCGGTTTTGTTCGGTTATAACCGGGCGGATGATATACCGGCATCCGAGGTGCTGCAGGACGGCTACGGTCAATGCAATACGAAGGGGGTGCTGTTCATGGCTTTGCTGCGAGCCGTGGGGGTGCCTTGCCGGATGCACGGATTTACGATCGATAAAAAGCTGCAAAAAGGCGCGATGAAAGGCTGGTATTACCGGCTGTCGCCCAATGAAATCATCCACAGCTGGGTGGAAGTGCATGTCGAGGGAAGATGGCTGAATATGGAGGGATTTATTTTGGACCTTCCTTACTTAACCAAGCTGCAGCAAACATTCAGCGAGTGCGAAGGTTCATTTTGCGGTTACGGCGTGGCCACGAACGATTTCCAAAACCCACCCATCTATTGGGACGGCAACGATACGTATGTGCAAAAAGAGGGGATTGTGCGCGATTTGGGTGTGTATGACAGCCCGGATGCGTTTTTTGCCCGCCATCCGCAAAACTTGAGTGGAATCCGGAAAGTGGTATACCAGCAGGTCGTCCGGCATCTGATGAATCGAAACGTGAGAAGGATACGGGAAGGATAACCAGCGAAGCTAAAGAGCCTCCGGAGCTGGCGGGGCGGACGGCAAGCCGGACCATCCGGCTGCGGCGGATGGATGAGCAGGCGACGGAGAAGCCGCATTACAACCCGTCCCGCAAAAAAAGGTGCCCCCCGCTTTCTGATGAAAGCGGAGGGCTGAACATCTGCCGAACCTGCCCCGCAGGCGGAGACAAGGCATACGAGGCATAACACGAAAACGGCTTGAACGAAAAACAAGCGACGTGACACTTTGAATATCCTCCTGTATGCAATTTGAACGATAATCATTCTCAGTGACAACTATACAGGGTATTCGCTCATTCGACTACGCTTGAAAATGATATCCGTTCATGCAAAATTGTGATCCGCAAGCAGTTTCCTTGCGATGGCGTTTAACTGCCCCTGCGTGGAGATCGGATCATAGCCGCGGAACAGATGGGAGTCCTGCATCATATACACCCGGCCGCTGCGAACGGCCTCCAGCCAGAGCCAATCGGGGGAGCGGAACATCCTGAAGCCGGAGTTGCCCCCGCCGCCCCATACGAAACCGATCCGGGAGCTCCCGGATCGGTTCCCTCGGTTCAGTCGCGATCAAGGGGAGTTAACTCGGCGATCCGGACAGGAAGGCAGAAGAGAGGGGCGGCTTCGGGGCCGGCCGGTCGGGATGAAACAATGGACGGCAAGGCAGGTGCTCCTTTTTGGCGATAATCATTCTCATTGAAGCAGACGAAACTTCCGTTGCGCATCTTTCGTCGCGATGGAATGAAATTTGCGGGGATTTGTTTTTGAAACCGTACTTTAGTATCTGTAAGGCCGGAATCGGATTCGACTATAATGCACGGTGAACAGCGCAATTGCCGGGCAAAGCTACACCAGCCCAGCACGCAAACGCCGAGGAGGGGAGAAATGAACACGGATAGAAAGGCGGCAGTCCTTGCAGGCATCCTGTTTTTATTTGCAACAGCTGCCTATTTATTAGGAAATGCAAGGATCGAATCGATTTTGGGTTCTCCGGATTACCTCACGAATGCCTACAGTCACAAAAACCAAATCCTTACGGGGGTATTGCTGGAGTTTATGAATTCGGCCGCCGTTGTCGGAATCGCGGTCGTATTGTTCCCGGTTTTAAAGCGGCATAGCGAAAAAATCGCAGTAGGTTACGTCGGTTTCCGGGTCATAGAGGCCGTACTTCTGGTTGTCGGCGCAATCGGTCCGCTGCTGCTCGTGCGATTAAGCCAAGAATTTATCGCGACAGGAGCTCCGGCTAATTCTTACTTTCATACCCTGGGAGCGATAGCGGAAGAAGGAAGCTTCATTGCTTTTCAGCTGGCTATGATTACGCTGGGACTGTACAGCCTTTTGTTTTGCCATTTGTTGTACCGGTCCAGCCTTATTCCCAGATTCATCTCGGTTCTCGGCTTTATTGGATATGTCTCGTTGTCGGCCAGTGCGATCGTGGAGCTTATGGGCCATAGCGGCATGATTCTATACATTCCGGGAGCCCTATTCGAGATCGTGATGCCTCTTTGGCTAATCGTCAAAGGGTTTCATATCGTCAAGGAGCCGCAGTCAACGGAAGCGGCGTAAAGGAGCGAGTCGTACTGAAATTGTTCAGTCGTAGGTCCTACATAGTCATTTCGCACCTAAAAAAAGATCGGATGAGTGAGTACAATTTTATGGGTAACAATTGATATCATTTGGGAGGTACTATGAAAACTTTTCGTATAGCAATCGTTATCGGTATCATGATCGTAATGGCGGCCTGCGGCTCGAAGGACGACAGCCAGACTAAGCCGGCGGGAGGTACGGCGGCCCAATCAGAAGGACAGCAATCGGAATCCTCCAAAAAAAGTACGATTACAAAAGAACAATACGACAAAATCAACAACGGAATGAAGTACAAGGAAGTCGTTAAAATCGTAGGCGGCGAAGGCGAGATCGTAACGGAGAGCGGCGAAAAAGGCAGCAGCATGTACGCCATCGGCGTCTCGTACGAGGGGAAGGGAGGTTCCGGCAGCGCGAGCTTCGTCTTTCTGGGAGACGAATTAAAGTCCAAATCGCAATATGGTCTTAAATAAAGGCGGACGGAATCTCATGCGGCGCATAGGGCGCAGGTTATGGGCGGTGGCGGATTGTCGGCGGACAACTTGTCGCCGCCCTCTTTGCTTGCTGAGCCAGGTGGCGCCTCCCATAACGCCCTTTATTCAGCGGCAAAATGCCGGACCATACGATCGGCAGCCCGCCTTGCAGAGCTGGTGAATCTTCATTCCAAGGGAAAGCTTTAAATCCCCGGCGCCAGTACCCGCTCAGCCTTTAAGCTCGTCCGCCATCTGAAGCACTACGGGACAATGATCGCTTCCCAGCACGTGGGCGTCGATTTGCGAGTCCAGCAGCGCTGGCTTCAGCCGGGAGGAGAGGAGGAAATAATCGATCCGCCAGCCGACATTCCGCTCCCGGACCCGGGGCATGTTCGACCACCAGCTGTAGGCGTCCGTCCGCTCGGGATACAAGTCCCGGAACGAATCGATGAAGCCGGCTTCGAGCAGCCGGGTCATCTTGTCCCGTTCTTCCTCGGTAAATCCGGAATTGCCCCGGTTGGCCTTCGCATTTTTCAGGTCGATCTCCTGGTGAGCCACATTCAGATCGCCGCATACGATCACGGGCTTGCGCTCGTCGAGCTGCTGCAAATAAGCGAGGAAGCGGTCCTCCCACTCCATCCGCAGCTCCAGTCTCGACAGATCGCGTCTGGCGTTGGGCGTATACACATTCACCAGATAGAAGGCAGGGAATTCGAGCGTGATAATCCGGCCTTCGGGCTCAAGGTCCTCTTCCAGCCCATACCGGACCGATAACGGCTTTATTTTCGTGAATACGGCAGTGCCGGAATAGCCTTTCTTGACCGCATAATTCCAATATTGCTCGTACTCCTCGCCCAGCTCCAGGCTGATCTGCCCTTCCTGCAGCTTCGTTTCCTGAAGGCAAAACAGGTCTGCATCCGTTTCCTTGAAATAATCGAGAAAGCCCTTGTTCACGCAGGCTCTTAATCCGTTGACGTTCCAGGATACCAGCTTCATCGTCGTTTCTCCCCTTGCTAAGCTTCCGATTCTACGGGTGGTGCTGTGAAATTGCCGCCGTTTCTGGGTTCAAGCCGTAAGCGGAACGTTTCTTCTGGAAGTATAGCATATTTGACTCTCTGCCGGATTTGCGAAATAGGGCAAAAAAGACTGCGTATCGCGCAGCCTTTTCCAGAAGAATGACCCGTGCCCGTTCGGTCCGGTTACAAAACCTGTTCCAGGAAGCGGGCGGCCCGTTCGCTTTGGGGGTTGGTAAAAAACTGCTGCGGCGCCGCGCGCTCGATCAGCTTCCCGTTATCGAGGAAGTAAATCGTATCGGCCGCTTCGCGCGCGAACTTCATCTCATGGGTGACGATCAGCATCGTCATGCCGCTGTCGGCGAGACCGCGAATGACGTTCAGCACTTCCTTGACCATCTCCGGGTCAAGGGCCGAGGTCGGCTCGTCGAACAGCATAATGTCGGGTTCCATCGCCAGACTGCGTGCAATCGCTACGCGCTGCTTTTGTCCGCCCGACAGCCGGGAAGGGTAGCTGTCCGCTTTATCCGCCAGACCGACGCGCGCGAGCAGCTCATGCGCCTTGGTCCGGGCCGCTTCCGCAGACATTCCTTTTACTTCGATCGGGGCGAACGTAATATTATCGAGCACGGTCATATGCGGGAACAGATGAAAGTGCTGAAATACCATGCCGATCCGCTGGCGGATCCGGGCGATATCGGTTTTTGGCTTGGTCAGCTCTGCCCCGTCGATCGTAATCGTTCCCGAGGTTGGAATCTCGAGCAGGTTCAGACAGCGCAGGAAGGTCGATTTGCCGGAGCCGGACGGCCCGATCAAGGCGACGACTTCGCCTTTGTCCACATGAGTGGAGATCCCCTTCAACACCTGGTTTTTGCCGAACGTTTTCGTTAGATCGGTTACGTTAATCACTGCGGCGAAGTCTCCTTTCCAGCATGCGCGCCAAAGACGTAAGGACGAGCACGAGCACATAATAAATGACGGCTACGAGCAGCAGCGCTTCGAAGGCGCGGAAGGTGCTGGCCCGAACGACGTCGGCGCGGCGCATCAGTTCGGCGACCCCGATGACGGACACGAGCGACGACTCCTTGAGCAGGGCGACGAATTCGTTCACGAGCGCCGGCAGGATGTGGCGCAGCGCCTGCGGGAAGATGATGCGCACCATCATTTTGCGGTACGGGATGCCGAGGGCGATCGCCGCTTCGCGCTGACCTTTATCCACGGCCATAATGCCGCCGCGAATCGTCTCCGACAAGTAAGCTGCAGAGTTGAGCCCGAACGCGAGTCCGGCCGCAAGCAGCGCCGGGATGTCGAAGTTGAACAGCTGCGGGGTCGCGTAATAGATGATCGTCAGCTGTACGAGCAAGGGCGTTCCGCGAAATACCGACGTATACGCGGTGGCGAACCACTGCAGCGGGCGGATGCCCGATATTTTGAACAGGGAAAGAATCGTTCCCCACAACAATCCGAGTAACGCGGAGACGAGTGTGAACAGCAGCGTCACATACACGCCTTTAAGAATATAAGGGACATACCCCTCAAGGACGCTGAAATCGATCAGCTTGCCCTCGGCGCCTTTACCGGCGGAGGTTTCCTTTTCTTCGAACCATTTGTCGGTCAGCTGCTGCAGCTGTCCGCTTTCCTTCATCTCCCGCAAAATCCGGTTAAAGTCGTCGACCAGCTCCGACTGCTTGGGGAATGCGATCGCATAGCCGTTATCCTGCTCCGATACCGGGAGGAAGTTCAGCACGAGATTCGGATTCGCCCGGACCATCTCGATAGCTACCGCGTCTTCGACGATGGCGGCGTCCATGCGGCGGGAGTTCAGTTCCTGAATCAAATCGGCGATTTTATTGAGCTTTTTCAGCTGGATTCCCGGAATGGTTTGCGCATATTGATCCTGAACCGAGCCGAGCTGGGTCCCGATCAGTTTGCCCGAGAGCTGCTCAACGTTTTCGTACGCCTGGTCCTTATGCGATACGATTGTATTGCGCGCCGTATAGTAGCTGTCGGAGAACGTGACGCTTTGTTTGCGCTCTTCGGTTACCGACATGCCGGACATGGCAAAATCGACGCGTTTGGTCTGAAGAGCGGCGATCAGCCCGCTGAAGTCCATGCTGGCGATCTCCAGCTCGTAACCGAGCCGACCGGTAATGTATTTGGCGATATCGATATCCATACCGACAATTTCGCCGCCGCCCTTGGCGTCTACACTTTCGTAGGGGGGATAATCGGGCGACGTCCCCATCACGAGCTTTTTGGCCGGTTTTGCCGGTTCGTTCGTTGCATAAGTGACGGCTGTGTGCCCTAGCGGCAGCGAGGCGGCCGGTCCCAGCGACAGCAGAAGGAGCACGAAGATGAGGAGTGAGATTCTGATTCTGGTTGACAAGTTCCTGTTCATGATTCCCTCTATCCTGTGTGTAATGGATTCAACTCAGAAAGTATAAGCGGTACAAGATAGGATGTAAATGGCTGAAACTGGTGCTGGCACCAGCGGACGGCTATACCTTATTGTGGCTCTGCGCGTGAAATTTTAACGGGGAAGCCGTCCCCGATACACAGAAAAAGCGAGACTTTTCGACTTTTCGGACCTACGCCCGCGTCCTCGGCCAACTGCCCTGCTTCAAGCGGGGAAGGAAGCGAATAGAAGCGGTTTGTGAGGCTGTCGATTCAATGTGGACAACAAAGTGGAAAGGGAAAAGATTACCTTCTGGCGAGTTTTGTCTGGAATCCCCTACCTTACAATCCTTATTCAATCAAGGGATTCCGGACAACCTGTTTGAGCAGAAGAAGGTAACTTTTCACTTGGAACGGCCTGCTATCACTTCTACACAATGAATCGACAGTCTCTTTGGCACCCTTTATTTTTGTGAAAACCGGCTTGGGCGATGAAATAAGAGCGGATTGAAGCTGCTAAAATCGGCGAAAAAAGGAGCAGACGGGGCGGGTTGGTTGAAATAAGGGGGGCAAACCGCCTCTATTCGTGCCGGTAGCCCAACATGCCGAAAATAGAATGTGCAAAAGACTCCGCGCGCCTAGCCAAGCTAGGCACAACTAGCTGATGAAAGTTCAGTCGGGGTAGGGGCCAAGCCGCCCCGTAGCTAGCAGGCAGACGCAGGAGAGATCCGGCGGCTGAAGCCCTGCGAAAAACTGCGCAAAGCGCAAGGAAGCGAATTCACAGGCCGTAATGGACCGACCGTGAATCCCACCGCATCGTAATAGCGAACCTTTCGAGGACAAGAGAGCGCCGAGCCCCGGGAGTCTGGGCGAA